>NZ_JBBIAM010000099.1:0-35734 GCF_054185185.1 Bradyrhizobium sp. UFLA05-153 | reverse complement strand
GGCGCGCCCAGGAGCTGCCAATCTGGCTGCATCAATACAACTGGCACCGACCCCATGGGGGTATAAAATCTCAAACAGCAATCAGCCGACTCGGTCTAACCGAGGACAACCTCTTGAGGCTCCACACCTAGTACTCAAGTGCCTCGCGGAAAATGATGTAGAAGACGTGCCACAGTAACCGGTACCGGTACCTTGGTCGCTTCAATCCCGACTAATGCCCCCGGGTCCTCCCCCCTCCCGCGACGCTAGGCGGAGCGTGTGCTTACTGTTGCGCCGGGCGTGATGGGTAGTCTGGCCGACCGGTCCGGCAGCCGTTAACGGCGGCGAGGCACCGCCAGCTCCGCGCGCATCTCATATTCTTCGATGATGAGGCCGCCAAGCTCGCTGCCATGGAAGACGCCGGTGAGCTGACGCTCGATAAACTTGTATTCGGCGCTGCCTTCGCGCGCGTGCTTCAAGCGATAGGCCAGATCGGCGATCGTGTCTTCCAGTGCGATCTCTTCGGCGGTCTTCGGAGCGTCAGGATCGTAATTGGTCATTGTCCCCCCGCAAGAGTGCGGCAGACGACCGTCCTTCCACAGCAACCCATTTTCGTCGCAGGCATAGGGATCGCTACCGCACCGAATTATTCTACCCCAGCTGAGAGGAAACAACCACGGTGCAAAGTGCACCCCATCTTGGCGGCTTGGGCGGCTACGTCCCTCCACTTACGGACCGGCGAAACCCAGGCGCTTCATCGCCCGCATCACCGTCATTGGCGACCAGGCATCACCACCGCGCGGTGTTGGAATGTTGCGCGCGGTCAATTCCGCTGCAATGTCGCGCAAGGGCATCCACATCTCTTGCAGGATAGGCCTCAGGATCGCGTCGCGAGCCACTGTAGCCTCGATGACCATCTTGCCGAGGTCGGGGTGGCTCGTGCCCAAGAGAGAATGGCTGCTCAAGGGTGTGACCCTCAGAGAAATGAGCGGCACTATTAAGGAACGGCACCGCTCCTTCTTGACGATCGGCGCCGCGCTATGCCCTTTGGGACGGACCTATCACGTTCTTGACCACCATGGCTGCGATGCCCGCGAGCACAGCCTTTGCCATTGGGGACGCCAGGATGTCGGTGATCGGATTAGACGTTGACGCTTGCTCCTGAGGCTGAGGGTCGCCTCCGCCGAGCATATCCCGGAGCTGCCCTGGCGTCTTATGCAGATCAGTAAGCACCTGGCCCAGTTCCTTCGGTTCGGGCGCCACCTTTCCGGGCAGCGTTACGCCACGAGCGGCAGCGCGGTCCTGCAGCATCTTTACGAACTCCGCTCGTTCTTCCGGCGACAGTTTGCTCAGCGCCTCTTGCGCCGCCTGAGCGTACCGGTCTGGCGGGACAGCGTGTGACACTTCAGCATACCGCTTCAGAACCTCTTGATCGGAGTAACCTTGGGACGGGTCTCCTTGTTCGTATCGATCTACGAAATCGCTGTACTCTTTCTTGCGTGGCCCACCGGCGAGTAACTCGTCAAGGAATCCCATGTGCAGCACTCCCTTTTTGCATCAGTCGCCGCCACGACGACCTGATCGAATTGTCAAGTCCATGGTGTTCTAGCCGCCTTGTTGAAGCCACGGCGGTTTCCTCCAGACTGACTGGAGATCGGCAGCTATTCCATGAAGGGCAGAGAACCGGCGTTTGATCTGGATCAATGTACTGACACTTGCGACAAACCGTCCCTTTGGACAACCGGTAGCGGTGCCTGATCGCGGGGGGTGGGATCCGTCCCAGCTCGCGACTTCACGCGCTAGCGGCGGCGATACCCACTCAAAGCAGTGGCTCACGGCACGGGTCGTACTCTGGTCGCGAGCACTTGTATCAAAGGACAATTGCACTTTCTGGTGTTGTCCCGTTCCATGAGCACGCTGCATCACCAGCCCGATACGCCTTCCTCAGCAATTCTGCCGCTATTTGTGGCACTGCTGTTGAGGATCACAGATGGCGTCGTGCTGGCACAGGGGTGGCACGCATGACATCGATGGAAGACTTCATCCACAATGAGAATCTGATCATCTTCAGAAGACGGCTTGCCGATCCGAACATCACGGACAAACAGCGACAGATGCTCACAGGGCTGTTAGCGCGAGCGCAGGCACGAGACGTTCACGAAAAACAAGGCGAGCCCGAGGATCGGTAAGCGCGCCAGACTACGGGACTGGCAACCGGCGAGGAAGGCCATGTCTATGGGCGATCTGTTCCTCACGACGGCGTTTTCCTGACTGAGGTCGGAATTTTTATCGCGTTGGGCCTGTTCTGACAGCAGCGCTAACGTAGCGGTTATTCGCGAAGCGGCACCCGCGACGCACCCTATCAGCGATCATTGCGGAAGGCGCGGCGTCGACGTGCGGCCCGACTTCAGCTGGAATAGGCCTGTGGTCCCGGCTATGGGATACCGATGAAGCTCACCACAGAACGGCCCTACGCTCGCCGCCGGCATCGAGCAAACTGTCTCAAAAGACAAATGGCGGATTGCCTCCCATTGTTCCTCGTGAGGCACACCGGAATAGCTTTCGCGAAGCCTGTTTGGCTTCCATGCAGTTTGCGGGTCTAGGGTGCCGCCTTCGGTGAAGAATGCGTTGGCACCTGCGGCCGATACTTCGGCCAGTCCGTACCCATGGGCAGCGCAAAGCTTCGCCAAGGCTGTCAAGGAAGCGCCGTGATACCAGCCGCGCGGGTGCTTTTCGTGTCGATCGAACGCGGGATCGTAGGGCACTGTAATTGGCGCCAAGCCAAGGCTGGAATTGTATTCGACGCAGATTACAGACGGCCGAGTATCAATCAGCTCACGCAGGAACCAGAAATCATTGCCGTCGACATCGATCGATAGGACTCCGATCTTGGGGAATGCACTCTTGATAAATTCAAGATTATCGACGGTCAGGAAGCGCTCCTCGATCTTGATCCGATCGGGAAGAATGGCGCGCGCGTCCGCGATCTGACGAGCATTGCCGTCGACCAGAAGGCCGTGCCAGTCCGGGTTTTGGGCGAGCCCGATGCAGTTGAACTGGACGGGATGAAACCCGAACTCAACGAACGTTTTCGTCAGAATGCCGCGAGTGAGGCGATCAAGAATTTGCGTCTCATCAGATTGCCCGCGCGCGCGAAGCATCTGCGTACGATAATACAGCCGCCGCAATAGCGCGCTGTTGCGGAACAAGTTTCGCATTTCATCCCCGGCACTCTTCGCAGCCGCGTTCAACACGGCTTGCAACTGTTTCTTCTAGCTAGCTCAAATCGCGGGACCGAAGCCCCGCATTTTCGTCCCTCTACCAGGGAAGAAAGATCGCTATAAACACAAGCAGGGCAATGCCGACCAGCATCTCGGCAAAGCGCACGACGGATTTCGCTGAAAGCCTCAACATGGCTGTCGGGTCCGTTCACTTACTCTGACAAAGCCGTGCCTCGATTGCCTCGACCGCCATCTGACAGTCTTCGGCGACCTGCAAGAGACCGGCGCGCTCAAGATCCATCGAAGCGAACTCTGCATGCTCCCGGCAGATTCGCTCCAGCCTCCGCAATTCATTTAGCTTCTTTAGCTCGGCCTGATTGTTCTTCTTCATTCCCTCAGCCCTCGAGGGATGGCTACCAACAGGTACGAGTTCGGCAAATAGCACCTTAGGTCAATACGCCAGAGTTCCATATAATGGCCCGCCAGCGTGAACCGGCGGGCCTCTCTGCTCTATCGATATTGCTCAGGCATCAGGGCGCTGTAGAGCCTAGCGAGCGCGAGGCTTCCCTTGATCGCCCATGCTGCGAGCCTAATCCGCGCTCGCATGACTAGAGCCCGGATCAGGCGCATAGCTCAGGCTCCCGGCCGTCATGCTCGTGCTCGCGATCTTCACAGCCGCCCATGCAGCGCCAGTTCGGCGACTAGTTCGGGCGGTAACGGAATATCGAACTGGACTCCCGTCTTTTGCCTGCGCATCGACAGCTTGCCGCTCTTGACGTGCTGGCGTCCCATCCTGACGGCATCGGCTCGCGCGTGCCCAGTTTGTAGGATCAGCTCGAGCGCAAGCCTCGCGGGCGGCGTGCCTGTATTGGGCACGCTCCATCATAGGCGCGGCCGAAGCGTCTAAGCAGAACAGAGCCAACTAGCTCGGCACAGGACGTAGCGCGCGCCTGATGCGCGCGCCCGACGCGTCGGAAAATATTGAAGGCCGGGCGTGCGTGTGTGGCCACCTTGTGCAGGTCGGCGGTGTTCTGTTCAATGGCACTGACGAGAACGAGGGTTGCGATGCGCACGCTACGTTGGACAGTCGTGGTGGTGGCGACGATCCTGGCAGGCGCTCCGGCCACGGCTCAACGCTACGATCCCCATTATCCGGTTTGCCTCCAGAAGTGGGGGCAGACCGGCGCCATCGCCATCGACTGCAGCTATACATCGTTGGAGCAGTGCCGGGCGACGGCGTCGGGACTCTCGGCGACGTGCTACGCCAACCCATATCGGCCGCAGGCAGATCAGGCATCACCGGGCCGCGTCCCTCGGCGACAAGGCGTCTACTAGTCGGACGGTGTAGCCGCGAGTGCAGCTCCTTCAATCCACGTGCGTCTATCCACGAGTCCCGACTGCCGGTGTGCCCGTGCGCGCATGATGCGCGCCCCCTCAGAACTGTCTCAGAACTGTGATGCGCGGCACAGTCAGCACGGCGTGGTGTTCCTAGAACTGCATGATCCAAGACAAACTTTGCTGAGCCCGATGGGGACCCCGATGACCATCATCTTCCTGACAATCGCATGCGCGGCCGTTCTTAGCCCGCTGCTCTATTGGGAAGCGCACCACGCCAAGGTTCAGCCAATGATCGCCCTTCCCAACCCGCAAAGGAGAGCAGACCATGAACGACCGCGACCATTTGGAAGCAGTTTGCGTCGAACTTCGCGATGAGGAAGTCGAGGCCGTGAGCGGAGGGGTCTCCGACCTCGGCAAGTACATCACAAAGGCGGTTGACGAGGCTATCAGCGCTGCCATCGGAGGAAACTCCGGTAATCCCGGCAACCCCGGCATCCGACCCTTGTGAACGTGCCTGATCAGAGGAACGCCACCTCGATCGGCTGATGTCACGCCGCCACGTCCAGTGCCACTCCGAGCCGAAATCCGTCCAACATTCGGCTACGCCCTATAAGCAGTGCGGAAAGCGAAACCCATCGAGGTGTCGAACGACAAGCCTGATGGGTTTCGCAAGTGCTCTACCCTACGAACTAAGTGCACTGTCGCCGCAATTCAGAGCCTGGCCGAGACCTTCACGGTCACCTCGACGGTTCGCGTGATCGGCTGATTGAGCGCGTTCAGGCCCTGACGGGCATAGGTGAAATGATCGTCTCCGACATATCCGGCAGAGGAGACGTAAACCACCTGGCCGCCATTGATCGACACGCTCCCGTTGCTGGGACGCGAGACCAGCTTCACGCTGTGAATCGGACCTGCGGATCGCTGCAAAGCGATACTGCACCGCTTGCCGCTGACGACATACATTGTCCCGTTCACGGTCTGATTATCAAGCGTGCGGATGTACGGCACGACGCATGTACCGGCCAAGGCAGGACCGGTAAGTACCGACAGCAAAAGACAAAGCAGTCCTGCAAACCTGATCATGCTTCCCTTCCAAATATTGATCCGCGTCCAACGATAGAGCTGGTCATTTACAAAAACAATCAGCGCCCGGCTTGTGATCCCGCGCCAAATACCGTCTTTTCGCGACGTGGTTTGAGCGTGGAAAGGCTGGAGTGCCGCAGGGGCCTGCGTCAGCCCGTAGATGGGTGCACTACCCCAGCGGTGCGGCGTAGAACGCACCAGCGGCCGTTACTGAGTCGGGCAGGCCATGTATCGTCACAGCGTGAGCCCGATCAGGAGAGTGTGTGTCATTCGCGCGCTGATCGCTCTAACAGCTCTCGTCTCGCAATGTCTGCCGACGATTACCAATCACTCCGAAAATTGGAGGCTTGAGCAACACAGATGCAACACGGAAGACTCGAGCTATTGATGTCATTCAATGCCGAGCGGATTTCGCATCCGTCAAACCGTGATTTTCGATGGTTTTGACCGGCTCAGCGAGTGTGCGCGCGGTCACGGAATAATCGGGGTGCTTTCTTCACTCTCCGCTCCATGGCCGCACAACCGGCGAGGACGAAGATGAACCTGGACCACGCTCTTAGTCTCATTACCTTCGCGAACGGAGTGCTGCTGTACGTCGTGCTCGTAACCACGCTACGGCGCCGGCTTAGGCGCACTCCGTTGCAAATCAGTCACAGAGGAAAAAGCCAGACGCGAGTGAAGGCCGCGGTGTATTCCTTGAGCCCACAGTCTCGGGCAGCAACGAGAGTGCAGCCATGACCAAACGCCAGCTCATGTTGACCGGAGTGATCTTTGTTTCCTTGCTGATGACCGGCCATGCCGTCTGGGATCACTTTTACGCCTCCGACAATGGGAAGAGCACTTGGCAGATAGCGTGGGACCACGCGATGGATCGCAAGGACTTCATCGAGTGGGTTCCAAAGGGCTTGAAGGCTCTGGGCAAGATTCACCTGCGGCCGTAAACGCCGCGAGCGTTTCGCAGCCTGAGTTGCGAAATGACTGGTGTTGTCCGAAGCACCATTCCGGACGGGATGTTTGACAGGCACACCTTCCGCTGCGTGGGGATGAATGCTTCGCTCGACGGCAAGGCCACCGGCACCACGGTATGCGAGGCCATTGATGAGGATGGCGATAAGCGCTTGTCGTACTTTTCTCTTGGCAGTGATGGCAAGGTCGCCCGGGAGAATGTCGTGGGCACTGGAAAATACGAAGGCATGGTCGCGAGCGGCACGGTCCTGCCGCTGGGGCCGTTTCCAGTGATCAAAGCTGGAACGTTTCAGGACTGCAATCATCAGAGCGGCACTTACAAGCTGAAGTAATAGCAGCACGAGAAATGCCGCCATTTGAGCGGCGGCACTTCTTTTGCGAGGCACGCGCGAGCGCGCGCCAGTGCGCGTTTCGTCTGCCAAGCCTGCGGCAGCCCGGCGCGGATGTCCGGCCGGACTTCAAACTGAGGCCTCCAGTTGCGGCTATGGGATCTCGGTGAAGCCTATCCCAACGAGGTGCCTCTTTTGAGCAATCGTTCCTTCCCGGCTTGGGGACCTATGGTTGAAATCGCCCGCCGGGCTTCCAGCCCCAGCCCCGAGAGCAGGCGACCCTACCAAGCTTCCCGCAAGGTGGGGTCGCTGCCTTGTTGGGGACTCGCGGAGGGGAATTAGGACAGTGTGAGATTTCTTTCATTCATACGGGAGGCCACATGACCGACGAGAGACTCGCCCGTCTGCGTGCCCACGATAAGAACATCAGCCGATATCGACGCCTGCTTAAAACCAATCTGTCAGATCTTGAGCGCCAATTTTTGGAACAGCGCCTGAGCGAGGAAAAGTCTGCTGTCGAGAGCCTGACCCATCCTGCTTTCCACCCCACGGATTGAAGACCGTCTGGACCATGACGTTGCCGGTCTTGTTGCTGCCGTGACCGCGGCCGAGGTGCCACCAGATAGACGATCGCCAACCGACCCAGGAAGGAACCCGGCGCGTTTTGCAGGGTTGGCTGATCAAGTGTTCGACTCTTACGAGTGGAGGTGATCCATGAGCACCGTCAAGACAGCAGCCGCGCTCTTTTTTGCCGGCACGATATCGTTGGTCAGTGCATCCGCTTCTGCCGCACCCCTGTCATCCCTTTCCGGATTAGCGAAATCGACTGAGAATACGGTACAGGTTCGCTGGGGTGGTGGCTGGCACGGTGGTGGCTACGGCTGGCATGGAAGAGGCTGGGGTATAGGCGCGGGACTTCTTGCAGGCGGTCTGATCGCAGGCGCCCTTGCTGCCCCTTATTACGGTGGCGGCTACTACGATCCTTATTATTCCTACGGCTACGTGTATCCGGACCCCGGGTATGGGGATCCCTACTATAGCGGAGGATACGGGTATCCACCCGCCTTGCCCCTCCGCCTCGCTTCTATGGGAGCCCCTACGGAGGTCCCTACTGATAGGCCCGCTTCGGCCCTGTCACAAACCTGTGGCATGAGCCTTGCTAATTGAAAACCAACTGGGATTTCAGTGCCCGGTTTTGAGACAAGAGCGCTGCCGGGGGGACTGGCATTTCGAGCCCGGCAGCGCTTGTCTTATCGGTACTCCTTGGCGCTGTAGAGAGCTTGGCAAGAGATTGCCCTTATCCGCCACACCGGACGCGCGACGACCTCATTAAGTCACCAGATCAGCGGCGACCGCTCGACGTCAAGGTGCGCTCATGCCGGCAGACCGCAAAGCCTTTCCGCGCGCATCTTCAAAATATGCGGTCGCGCCGATGAATACATGCCGCCGGTTCACGCCGGCGGGCTCGCTACGTCCTGAGAGCGTCGACCGCGTGGGCGACAAGAACGCTAATGCTGAGTACGATCAGGCAAACAATTGCGACTTGAAATAACATCGGAGTGGTTTCTGTGTGGCCAAGGGTGAGCTGCTTATAAGCTGTCACATTTTGCCAGCATTTGGCCGAGCTGGCGGCGCCTTGGTGTTCACGTCGTTACAAGTTTGCAAGGTCTAAAATGCCAGCCGGCCAACGCGCACAAGCATCATTGGCCCCCCTCCTCGGCCACCAGGATAAGCGCCTCCATTGCCGCGTGCCATTCTGGCCGACCGCGCATGGCTTTCGGCAGTGCCGCACGCGGGCATACAACTCGCCTGACGTAGCCGCCGATGCCCCACCTTTGGCGCCTTGGCTGCAAACATCCCTAATTCGGTCTCCCCAGCTTCCTGTTGCCGCCACAAACAGAACTCACGAATGCGTGACCGCACAGGGGGAAAAGATGCGCGCACAGAGAAGAACATGGAAGGTTTTGGGGGCCCAACGTCGTGAGCCAAATATCGAGCAACTCCAGCTGGATCTGGCGGCGGTCAATAGGTGCATAGAGATCCTCGAAAAAGCCGATGCCAATCCTCACGACGTGGAGGTTCTGACTTCTCATGCGCTGACCATCGCCGAACAGATCGATGAGGTGCGCTGGTCGAACCCCGCGCAGGCGTTGGACTGGTTGTTCGAGAAAGCGATCCCGCAAGGTCGCTGAATCAGAGCACTGACTCAGGCAGATGAAAATCGGGCGCTAAGCGTAGCTGTCCTGGAGCGCGAGCGGCCGCGGCTTTTCGTTCGTGATTAGCTTCGAGCGCCGAGCGGTCCCGGCCTTCACGGGCAGCCCGGCTTTGTGGCCTCGTGGCGCCCGCCTTATCTGAATACACCCGCCATCAAGGTGGGCAGTTCGCCCTTCAAAACTTTCGCTGACGCTGAGAAAGCCTGCGAATCCTTCCTGACGCATCTAACGAAATGACAGGCCCGAGCCAGCCGAGTGTGCGACGCGAAACGGAGGCCTAGCGCTTTTCATTCAGCGGGTGCATTCTGGAGTGGCTGGAACTGAGAGAGGGCGTCGTTATGCGTCACCCGTCCAAACCGCTGCTTCACAAAGGGATCGTTTACAAGGCCGGCACGATCGGTCTCGGGTTGCTCCCCATAGCGATGGCGTTCGCTGCCGTCCTAATACCCTGATCGGCACGTCTGCCCCGCGAGGCGCAACTTGATCCGCCGCGACAGATTAGCCCGACCCACCACCGTCGGTACGTGCTAAATTGTGCCCTCTAGCCTGTAGAGCCTCGGCATTTTTCTTGCGAGGCACACGCGGGTGCGCACGCCAGTCGTTAAGCTAGTCGTAGTTGGCGAGCATCCGTTCTAGCGACGGAGCCGCGGTCCTGGTTGCGGCAGGAGGCACCAGAACCACGGCGGTCAGGATGTGCAGGATGCAAAAGCCGACCGCGATGATCGCCAACAGCGTATTTTCGCTCAGTGCCGGAAGCTGAATGAAGGCGTTCCGTTCCGATTTCTCACTCATCGACATTGTCAGGTCCCTTGAGGTCGGGCGTATTGGAGATTGCCCGCTGATCGGACTCCGCGATGAGATGGGCAAATTGTCTTAGGACGCGCTCGGCCTGTCGCAGCCGCGAGCAGTGCAAGGCTTCGAGCAACCAGGTCGAAAGGCTTCTCCGTTGCGCCTGACGCTCGAAATTTGCTTGAGGCACAGAGAGGCCGGTCGTTGAAAACGACGCCTGTGGCATCGGTCAAATTCCACAATTGAGATCGGAGAGCGGCGCATTTGATGCATGATCATACGCGGGCCCTCTGGGCTCCTCGCCCACGCAGTCGGTACCATGCCGGTGCGCGGGACGTTGTGCCGTGCGTATCAACCGGCATTGATATATTTTGAGGATGCTCCGCGCCCCGCGGGACACGACTAGCCAGTCGCCTCACCTCCCCGATGCCAAGCTGCCGGGATGGTCACTCCCCTTCCGAAAAAATACGGCTGTGGCGCACACGCCACGACCTCTGAGAGAACGTCGCGACGTGCCGACCGTACAATTGCAGGGGATTCAGCGAATCACTTAGACCGCAATTGGGGCTGGGAAGCGGAGAGTAGAATGAGAGTCGCTTCCTTGGAAAGTGTACTGGCGGCAGCCAGCTTGATCTTGGGTATCGTCATCGTGTTGTGGGGAA
Source organism: Bradyrhizobium sp. UFLA05-153 (assembly GCF_054185185.1). Taxonomy (NCBI): domain Bacteria; kingdom Pseudomonadati; phylum Pseudomonadota; class Alphaproteobacteria; order Hyphomicrobiales; family Nitrobacteraceae; genus Bradyrhizobium; species Bradyrhizobium sp. UFLA05-153. The sequence goes on along the minus strand of NZ_JBBIAM010000099.1, from coordinate 25,154 downwards.
TCAAGATCTTCTACGGCGTGTAACGTGTAAACAGACAGGACGCAGGCGTCGAACAAGAGACCCTCGAAAAGGTCCACGACGAGGCATCCCTTCCGCGGCGGCGGAAGCCCTGCTGTTTTTCATGAGTGGACGCGCGCGACGAATGACCGCTGCGTCACGAGGTCGTCCGCTTCGACCTCGCCTTTGCCTTGTCCCGGTTCAGCAACGTCAACCGACGAAGTCGCCGTTCACCCAGGTGAGCTCACCTAATGCGACGCGCGGACTGGCGCGCTGTTCAAACCCACCCATGAATCCGTGCCCCCTTGGGGCAAAGCGTTGCTGGCAATATACGGTAATATAGTACAGATGCGCCTACGCGAAGTGAACGGCGCGTCCCGGAATGACGAGCATGGTCGGCCCCCGTCCTACTTTGCATGGGGTTGTTTTCGCAAAAATGCGCGAGGCCCGGGCGGTCGGCATGTCTGGCCCAGTGGATCCCAGGGGATCACTTTCCCTGGCCAACCGATTGCGAGGGATGCGTCGCGAGCCGATCGAGGGCGGCCTGCTGTGCCCGTTCGCCGAAATGAAGGCACAGGAAGAGGACGAAGCCCGCCACCGCAACGATCGCGAACCAGGCGACGCTCATGCGTGTCTGCTTCGAGCGGAGGGATCGAATCGAAGATCGCCGCATCGTCGGCGTCCGTCGTCGTGATCAGAAACGGCCTCGGCTGGTACGGGGGAATCACACCGAGGCCGCCATTCCCACGTGCCGACAGTCGGCGGTCGTCGGCACAGCAAGGCAAGTCGGCCAGGCGCCAACGGTTCCAAGACACCGAGGCCCGGTTGCTGGACGCCCCTACTCCGCGTCGTTCTCGCGCCGCTCGCGCGCGAGCTGGTGCCACGCCAGCGCAAGCTGGATCAGCCGCTGCCGGTCGGCGCCTTCGGAGGCCGCAGCGCGCTTCATCGCTGCCTCGGCTTCACTCTCGGGGTCATACTCCGCACTCATGACCGCGATCATGGCTCGCAAAAGTGGACAAGGGCATGACAATTCGCCCCGTATGAATGCGGGGGGTCAACGCGGCGCTCCCGCAAAATGATCGGGAAAACCGCAATCGACGCGGGATTTTCCTCGAGGCGGCTAAAGTTCTTTCGCAGCGGCTGACGAGTCGAGGCTTCTCAGGCCGCTCACCTCGATATCGTCGTCGATCTGCGCAATCGACTGGCGACAGTCGAATCCCTCGATGGATCTGAGATCGACGGCAAGGCGCCGCCTGTGCATCCGCAGATCCTCCAGCGACTGGCGATCCCTGATGCGCGTAAAACCTTCGACGATCAACTCGATGGCCTTGGACATGATGCATACCCCCAGCTCTCGACGCAGCCGGTCCGGGCAGTGGGACCGGCACACCGTTTAAGCCTGCGATCCCCGTCCGGGTTCCGTCATTAACGCAGGTTTGGTTAACGCTGGAGCGCAGCAGAATGCAGGCAACGACGCCTTGCGCCTTCGGCCCTCATTTCGAATTGGCACTCGCTTTGCTCAGGCATGGCCAATTAGCCAGACCCGCTCTGGGTCTGTTTCACAGTGAGGCAAGCCATGCAGCCGATGTCCCGCTTCGAAGCGACCGCCACCACACAACTCCACGCCTTGATCGCCGACCTCAGATGGAGGGTTCAACTCCTCGATGCCGACATCAAGGAAGAGGAGCGCAAGGCCGGCGTGTCCGATCCCGCGAATCTTGCTTATCCCATGCTGGCCGTGACGCTGCGGGGACGCCGCGATAACCTCCACGCGACGGTTGCCACCCTGCAGCGGCAGCTCGAGGCGGTGGCCCCGCCGGCCGACTGGGGCCGGGCCGCCTGAAGTCGCCGGCTCGTGTTGACGGCGGTTCACGAATTGTGGCCGCGACTGTGAATTTAATCACAGAGGCGACGCGATTCCTCGGCTAAAAGGCAGCCGATGCGGCCGCGGGACCTTGCGGCCGCGGGCCAGTCCAACCGACGCTTCAACCGCCCCCTGCCCGCCATGACGCACGACGCCGAAGCAGCAGCCACGAACGCCGCGGACGCACAGACGCCGCGCCCGAGCCGCGATCTGCTCGGCGTCGCTTATCTTGCGACTATCGGCGTCGTCATGGTCGCCTGGATCGGCGGCCTGATCTGGGCCGGAGTAGCCGTGGTGACTTGGCTGATCTTCTAGAAAAGATTTGGCGCCAGTTGCGCGGCCTTGATGCCGCCGCACACGATCATTCCCCAAAGCGCAACGCTGATCTGGATAGCGTCCAACATGTCCCGTTTCCCCGCGAATCAATTCAATCGTTTTTTTCTTTGATCAGAACCGCGAACTCGCGGGGAGCGCCAGAGAAAATTTCAGGCAGTTGTTGTGCGTCGCCGAAGAATGCACAGCGCTCGTCGAGCGACGGTATCCGCGTGCCCGAGACTGGTTGAGACGTAGGCAGCTGCGCAGTTTGCCTAACGCGACGCCACGCGCCGCCACTTGGCCTCGATCCGCGCCTTGATCGCGCGGACACGTGCTTCATGCGCGGCCCAATATGCGCGGCTGGCCGCCGCCGTGCCGTGTTTGTAGGTCGCGTAGACGTCGGTCGGCTTGACCGGTGACGGCCGTGCTTGTGGTTTCGCGCTCACGACAGTCCGCGCGGGCTCGGGATCCGGCGCTACGGCCGTGGTCGCGCCTGGTGTCGCGAATGGCGAGTTCATCGCGATGAGGCGGTTGCGCGCGCGATTGCAGTAAATCACGGAGCGCGCCGTCATGGTCTCTTCGCCGTGCCCTGCGCGGTATTTCATCAGTGCGCGGCAGAGGTCGCCCTGCGCCAGCCGCCAGGCCCTGGCGAGATAAATCACGCCGTAGTGGATGTTGATTTCGGGTCTGGCGAGCTCGACCGTGGTACCTTTGAAGCCGAGCAGGGCCGCGGTCTCGGGCTTGACCTGCATCAGCCCGATCTCGCCGACGCGGCCAATCACCGTGGAATCGAAGCGGCTTTCGACGAAGACGACGGCTTCTGCGATATCGGGCGGCAACTTCGTCTTCGCAGCTTCCTTCTCGATCAGCGCGCGAACGGATGCACGCGCCGGAAACGGCTCGGCATCCGCGGCTGACGGAGCTTCGACACTATCCGACGTGACCGCATCGGAGACGTCGACGGCCGCAGCATCCGCTGCGCCAGCGCGCACTGGGCCGGCCGCGAGCACCGCCAGACAAAGCGGCGCGGCATACAGGACCCATGACAGGCGCGTGCAAGACCTCATCGGCGCTTCATAGCGGAGGCCAGTTAACAACGCTTGTCGGCAAGTCCGCCGCGCGATCGCGCCGCAATTCGAAGGATCGCATCAAACGAAAGAGGCGGGCCTTGGGCCCGCCTCGGTCAGATCGTAGATCGATCCGCGGATCAGTAGCACGCGCGCCGATCGGCAAGCACGTACTGCCCGCTCGGATAGCGGTAGTAGCAACTACCCTGCGACCAATAATAGCCCGGCTGCGACGCAGCCGTTGCGCCAGCGATCGCGCCGGTCGCGCCGCCGAGTACGGCCCCGGCGGCCGCTCCCGTCGCGTTGCCGGAGATCAGCCCGCCAAGCACGCCACCGACGATGGCTCCGCCGAGCGCGCTCGCGCCGGGGTCTGCCGGAGCAGGCGGCGGAGGCGGCGCATAGGCCGGGGGTGGCGGCGCATAGGCCACCGGCACGTCATCGATGTAATCTTCGGAGATGTAGGCGGGCGGCCCGTCCATCCGCTCCGGATAATAATACCAGGCCCCGCCGACGTCCCACCACCAGCCATAGCGGCCATTGTGATTCTCATGCCGCCAGCGTCCGCCCTCCCAGGCGAGATTGCCGCGATAGGCGTGTCCGCCCCAGTCACGCTGCGGCACCGGCCCGCGGGCCACATAGCGCCCCTGTGGCGGTCCGCCAGCCGGGCCCTGGTGCGCCCCCTGCGGCGGCGCGACCCGCGTGGCCTGCTGCGGCGGCGGTCCCTGGCGCGTCGCGTGGGGAGCATTGGCGTGTGGCGGCGCGCCCGCACCCGGCCCCGGCGGCTGGCCGCCCCTCCCCGCGTTCGAGTCCTGCGCCTGCGCCGAAAGCGCGAGCAGCGACACGACCGAAACCAAGGGAATGATAATCTTCATCCGGCTGGATGCACGCATTGGTGCCTACCCCTTACCTGTATCTCTCATCTGTCGTCGCCGTGGTCCGGACGCCCAACGATTCCGGGCCCCGGTTGATGCCGGCGGACAAAGGTGATCACGTTGATCACCGATGTCCCGTTACAAATGGTTAAGATCACGGCAATTTTTCGTCCGCCGAGTTAGCGCGCCGGCTCGATCACGTTGCAATTCGTGCGTCCCGACATCACGCAATCCTGCATCTTGCTGGCCGCGGTGAGATCGCGCGCAAGCCAGAGGCCGGCGCCGAGGATGACGACGGCAATGATAAGTCCGGCGATAGCGCCGCGGCGATTATCGCCAGGCGGACTTGGTTGCGGCTTTGGTTTCGAGTTGGGCTGGGTATCGGGCATGGCGAGGTGAAGCCGTGAATTGCTGCCCCTTACCATCTCTGCGGCGTCACGTCACATCGGAGCTCACTGCTTGGGTGCGCGGAGTGCCACCTTGTTAGATGCAGAGGTCGCCTGCTGCACCCGCGGCGCGCAGGTCGTGAGCACAAACGCCGTTCGGCTGCACTGCCATTCGGCGCCGAGCAAGCTGCTTTCGACCGGTTTGGGCTGGGCCAGGAAAACCGCGACGCCGGCAAGCGCTACTGTCGCAAATGTGATCGCGAGCGTTCGCAAAGACAGCCGGAAAATAGTCATCGCCGTAGCTCCGTTCGTCTCGGTGCGGACACTCGGCGCCGCCCCCGTGCTCCCTTGTGAGAGGGATCACAATTCGGCAGTTTTTCCGGACTACGAAAGATCGGCGATTCCAGCGATTTTTCGCGACCTGATAGGCTGCGATTAAGGGTGGCTTCGCGACGCGCATAGATGTACACGCTTGTTCGTCGCGCGGCGCGCGTTTGTTCGCGGCCGGCGCACCCACAGACGCTGATGTAGGATTGAAAGCGAGGAAGACAAGGCTCGTTCGATGAGTGGATTCAGGGAACCCGGCTTCACAGACCGGCAAAAGGCGGCGCAGGAAGCCCGCAAAAATCTTTTGAACAAATTCAAATCGCAGCCGGGGCACGACGACCCCGGGGTCGCGGCGCGGCGCGCCGAACGCGAGGCGATTGCCGCCAAGCGTGCCGAGGCAAAGTCGGCACGCGAGGCAGAAAAGGCTGAGCAGAAGCGGCTTGCAGAAGAGGCCGCGGCTGCGGAAGCCGCACGAATTGCTCGCGAATCCGAGGAGGCCGCCACAAGGATGGCCGAACTCGAAGCCGAGCAGAAGGCCAAGCGCGACGCGCGTTACGCCGCCCGCAAGGCCAAGGGCAAGCGGAAGTAACCGTCACTGCGGATCAGATGCGACCGGCCTGCGCGCGTGGCGCGGTCCCGTCGCATCTGGTCGGATTCCACGATGCGCAATTGCGCATTGGGGCTCGCGCCGTCGCGCGCGGGGCAATGACGATGACGGCGCGATCAGTTCTTCTTCATCATGCCGCCGTCGTCCTTCTTCATGTTGTCCTTTGACATCGTATCCTTCTTCATCCCGTCATCCTTGGACATGGAGTCCTTCTTCATGCTGTCCTTGGACATCGTCTCTTTCTTCATCCCGTCCTTCTTCATGTCGTCCATGGCGAAGGCGGGCGCGAAGGCCAGGCTGAGCGAGAGAGCGGCAGCGGAGACGCCGAGCGCGATGCGGGTGCGAATGGTCATGGTTGATCTTCCCTTCGAGGTGGAGGTTGCCAGCGACGGATGCCGCTACTCCTGCTCGACGGGGCGCCGGGCGCCTTTGTTACGCGAGCGGCCGAATTTTTTCCGAGCCCTTGCCCTGTTTCCGTGTTCAGCCCGACACAATTTTGCCCGTGTCAGCCACGCTAGTGCGCGGAACCTGAGGAACGAGTGTGCAGCGCAGCATCGGCACCACCGCGACTTGCCGCCGCATTCGCTCTCGAACTATCAGACTAGATAATATCGGCTAAAGACCGGCTAGGATAGGCTCGGGCGCCGGCCTCAAGAGTTCAATCAAGAATAGTCCTGAGGGACAAATCCAACGGACAAATCAGGGATCATTCCATGTTCACGCGACGTCACCTTCTCGCGACGGCTGTTGCCGCGCCCGCCATTCTCCGTTTCGGCACCGGGACCGCGCAGGCCGCGACCACGCTTAAGATCTCGCACCAATTCCCGGGCGGCACGATCGACAAGGGCGATTTCCGCGATCGTCTCTGCCGCATGTTTGCCGCCGAGGTCGCAAAGCGCAGCAAGGGCGACATCTCCGCCGAGATCTATCCGAACTCCTCGCTGATCAAGACCAACGCGCAGTTCTCCGCGATGCGCAAGGGCGCGCTCGACATCTCGCTCTATCCGATGCCCTATGCCGGCGGCGAACTGCCGGAGACCAATATCGGCCTGATGCCGGGCCTCGTTACGACCTACGATCAGGGCATGCGCTGGAAGAAGGCGCCGGTCGGCAAGACGCTCTCCGACTTCCTCGCCGACAAGGGCATCATCCTGCTCTCCTGGATCTGGCAGGCCGGCGGCGTCGCCAGCCGCTCCAAGGCGATCGTTTCGCCGGAGGACGCCAAGGGCATGAAGGTGCGTGGCGGCTCGCGCGAGATGGACATGGTGCTGCAAACGGCGGGCGCGTCCGTGCTCTCGGTACCCTCGAACGAAATCTATGCCGCGATGCAGACCGGCGCGTGCGATGCCGGCATCACCTCCTCCACCAGCCTGATCTCGTTCCGCCTCGAAGAAGTCGCCAAATCGCTCACCTCGGGCGCCGGCGCCTCCTACTGGTTCATGCTCGAACCCTTGATGATGTCGAAAGCGATCTTCGACAAGCTGCCGAAGAACCATCAGGACATCCTGCTTGCCGTCGGCACCGAGCTCGAAGCCTTCGGCCGCAAGGGTGCGCAGGATGACGACGTCGAGGTCGCCAAAGTCTATGAAAAGGCCGGCGCCAAGGTCAGCGCGCTTGATGCGGCGACCGTCGGCAAGTGGCGCGACATCGCCCGCGATACGGCCTGGAAGGACTATGGCGCGAAGACTGCGACCGCGGCGAGCCTGCTCAAGCTCGCGTCCGAAGTCTCGGCATGATGCACGGTCCGCTTCCGGATCGTGACGACCCGGTCGATGCCGCCGCACGCCACGGGCTTGCGGCGGTGCTCGATCGTGGTCTCGCCGTCCTCAACAGGATCATCGTCGTGCTGGCAGCGCTCGCGCTGGTCGCCGCCTGCGCGATCCTGAGCTACAGCGTGCTGAGCCGCGCCCTCTTCAAAGCCGCCAATTACTGGCAGGACGAGGCGGCCGTGTTCCTGCTGGTCGGCGCCACCTTCATGACGGCGGCCTATGTTCAGCAAAATCGCGGTCATATCGGCATCGAGGCCTTTGTCGGGCTGTTGTCGCCGGTCGCGAACAGGATCCGGCTCTGGCTGGTCGACGCCGTGACGCTGCTGTTCTGCGCCTTCTTCACCTGGAAGTCCTGGACACTCACGCATGAGGCCTATGTCGACGGCCAGGTCTCGAATTCGATGTGGTCGCCGCCGCTCGCCATTCCCTACAGCCTGATGGCGCTCGGCATGAGCCTGCTCTGCGTGCAGATCATCGTGCAGCTCGCCCTTCCCTTCACCGGAGCCAAGCGCCGATGAGCGTGTTCGGTATCGGCCTGTCCTACGGGCTGGCGACGCTGTTTGTGATGTTTTCCGGCATGCCGATCGCGTTTGCGCTCGGCGCGGTCGCGGTCGTGTTCATGGGCATCTACATGCCGGCGGCCTCGCTCGATACCGTGACGCAGAACGTCTACGAGGAAATGGCCTCGATCACGCTGCTGTCGATCCCGCTCTTCATCCTGAAGGGTGCGGCGATCGGCAAGTCGCGCGCCGGCCAGGATCTCTACTCGGCCCTCCATGCCTGGCTCCATCGCGTGCCCGGCGGTCTCGGCGTCGCCAACGTCTTTGCCTGCGCGCTGTTCGCCGCAATGGCCGGCTCCTCGCCCGCGACCTGCTCGGCGATCGGCTCGGCTGGCATTCCCGAGATGCGCAAGCGCGGCTATTCCGGTGGCTTTGCCGCAGGAATCATCGCTGCCGGCGGCACGCTCGGCATCTTGCTGCCGCCCTCGATCACCATGATCCTGTTTGCGGTCGCCGCTGAAAAATCGCTCGGCCGGCTCTTCCTCGCCGGTATCGGCCCAGGGCTGCTGCTGGTCAGCCTGTTCGGCGCCTATGCCGTGATCCGCTTCCGCCAGGAATATGCAGCGGCTGAAGCCGCCTACAACAAGGGCGGCCCCGAGGCTGCGATCCTTTCCCGTGACGAGTTCACGCTTGCCGAACGCTTCAGTGTGCTGCCGCGCGTCATTCCGTTCGTGCTGCTTCTGACCGGCGTCATGATCGCGCTCTACGGCGGCTATGCCACGCCGTCGGAGACCGCGGGACTGGGCGGCCTGCTCGCGCTCGCGCTGATCGCGATGATCTATGGCGTCTGGCGGCCGACCGATCTCGGGCCGATCATGAAGTCGACGATCCGGGAGTCGACCATGCTGATGATGATCATCGGCATGTCGCTGCTCTATTCCTACGTGATGAGCTATCTGCACATCTCGCAATCGGCCGCAGAATCCATCGTTGCGATGCACCTGCCGCGCTGGGGGCTGCTGTTCGCGATCCTCGCCATGGTGATCGTGCTCGGCTTCTTCCTGCCGCCGGTCTCGATCATCCTGATGACCGCGCCGATCATTCTGCCTCCCTTACGTGCCGCCAATTTTGACATCATCTGGTTCGGCGTCGTCATGACCATCGTGATGGAGATGGGGCTGATCCACCCGCCGGTCGGCCTCAACATCTTCGTCATTCGCAATGTCGCGCCTGACATCCCCTTGAGCGAGGTGATCTGGGGCACGCTGCCCTTCGTGCTGTTGATGATGGGCGCCGTGCTCCTGCTTTGCTTCGTGCCGGAGATCTCGACCTGGCTGCCGGATCTCGTGATGGGGCCGGACGGGAGCAGGTAGAACAAATCCAGCGTCAGCCCTTCGGCTCGCGCGTTTTTCGCGCCGCGCCTTCAAGGTGAACGCGACGCGCCTCGTCCCGGCGCGCGCGCTCCTTGCGGCGGCAGGGACGGCACCTTGTCGCCGTTGTGAACACATCGCCCTTGGCGGTCTCGTACCACCACTTTTGCTGCTTGGCCGTCCACGTTTCGACCTTTCCGCAGGCCTTGCAGGCAAACTCGATCGCGGCGTACGTGCCGCGTTCCACGAATGTGGGAATGCTGTAGCTGTTGCCCGCCGTACTGAGCCTGGTCGGGTCGACTGGCAGCTCGTCGCGCAAACGGGCGAGACGCACGAATTCCTGCCGCGCTTTTCTGGCAGCTTGTGCGGCGAGAAGCGCTTCCTTTTCGCGCCTTTTTGCCTTGCGCGCGTTGATCTCAGACCGCTTCTGTTTGTTGCTTTTCATTACTTCAGCCCGTTGGGGGGCATCCGTCTTTCCGTCCTTGCTGGAGAGGTGGAGGGTTACGCTTCGCGCTAACCCACCCTACGATTTCGCTCGCTTCTTCTTCGCGTTGATCGCGTTGGCTACCCGGCTCGCCGGCGGCCGGCCCAACAGTCGGCTGATCTCGTTGGTGGCAACCAGCAGCTTCTCCATATCGACGCCGGTCCTGATTCCCATGCCCTCGAGCATGTAGACGACGTCCTCGGTCGCGACATTGCCGGTCGCGCCGGGCGCGTACGGACAGCCGCCGAGCCCGCCGGTGGCGGAATCGATGACGCGGATGCCCTCCTCCATTCCCGCATAGAGATTGGCGAGTGCCTGGCCGTAAGTGTCGTGGAAATGCATCGCGAGATGGGCGGCCGGGATGTTGGCGGCAACCGCGCGCAGCATGTCCTTCGCCTTGGTCGGCGTGCCGACACCAATGGTGTCGCCGAGCGAAATCTCGTAGCAGCCGAGATCCCACAGCGTCTCGGCAAGATCGGCGACGGCTTTCTGTTTGATCTCGCCGTCGAAGGGGCACCCCAGCACGCAGGAGATATAGCCGCGCACCCTCACGCCATCGGCCTTGGCGCGGGCAAGGACCGGCTTGAAGCGCTCGATGGACTCGGCGATCGAGCAATTGATGTTGGCCCGGGAGAATCCTTCCGAGGCTGCCGCGAACACGGACACGACTTTCGCGCCGGCGGCGCGCGCGGCGTCATAGCCTTTCTCGTTCGGCACCAGCACGTGGAATTCGGCGTCCTTGACGTGGCTCACGCCGTCCAGCACGGCATCCGAGCCTGCCATCTGCGGGATTGCCTTGGGCGAGACGAAGGCGCCGACCTCGACGGTGTGAAGGCCGGCCGCGACCAGCGCCTCGATGAAGGCAATGCGCGCCTCCACGCTGACCGGCGTCTTCTCGTTCTGGAGGCCGTCGCGCGGCCCCATTTCGATGATGCGGACCTGGTCGCTCATGATCTTACTCGCCGATAGGCTCGACCTCTGCAAGCTCGACGCCTTCCTGCACGATGTCGCCGACCTTGCACTTGATTGCTTTCAGAACGCCAGCAAACGGCGCGCGCAACGTCTGCTCCATCTTCATCACTTCCAGCGTCAGGATCGGTGCGCCCTTCTCTAGCTTGGCCCCCTCCTCCGCGAGCACCGCCACGACCGTGCCCGGCAACGGCGCTGCAATCTTGTCCTCGCCGACATGCTCCTCGCTCTCGCCGCCGAACGGATCCACCCAGTGCAGATCGAACCGGCCATTGCGCGTGCGCAGATAGAGCTCATGACCGTCAATAACCGCGGCAACCGCTGTCTTGACGCCGTCGAGCGTCAAATCGAATCCGCCCTCCTTCGGCGCCATCGCGAAAGCCAGCTCCCGCTCACCGATGACGAGTGTCGACGGGCCGCTGCCGTAATTCAGCGAAATCTTCAGCTCCGATCCATGGCCGACGCGGAAGGCGAAGCTGCGCTGGCGCCGTCCGACCGGCTGCCAGCCAAAGGCCCGCCAGGGCGAATTCGCCTCGGCCTGCGCCGCGGCGCGCTCCTCATTGACGATCGCCGCGACGGACGCACACAGCTCGAGCTCGCCGGGCGCAGCGCCTGCCGCCGTCAGCCCAGCCAGCTCCCGCTCGATGAAGCCGGTGTCGATCGCGTTCGATCGCACCTTAGGATGCGTCATCAGCGCCGAGAGGAACGGAATATTGGTGACGATGCCTCGGACGTCGGAATTCTCGAGCCCGCGGTTCAACCGCTCGATCGCCGCATCCCGCGTCGGCGCCCAAGCGATCATCTTGGCAAGCATCGCATCATAATAAGGCGAGACGACATCGCCTTCACGATAGCCGGCGTCGATGCGCAGGCCGCCGGCATCCTCAGGTAAACGCCAGGTCGAGATCCTGCCGACCGAGGGCATGAAGTTCTTCGTCGGATTCTCCGCGTAGACGCGCGCCTCGATGGCGTGCCCGTTGAGGCGGATCTCATTCTGCTTCAGCGGCAGCGCCTCTCCGAAGGCGACGCGCAATTGCCACTCGACGAGATCGATCCCGGTGATCAGCTCGGTCACGGGGTGCTCGACCTGGAGGCGCGTGTTCATCTCGATGAAGAACACGTCCTTGCCGTCGGAGACGAACTCGATGGTACCGGCGCCGACATAGCTCACCGCGCCAGCCGCCTTGCGCGCCGCGGCGCAGACGGTCTCGCGTTGCGCGGCATTGAGCGTCGGCGACGGCGCTTCCTCGATCACCTTCTGGTGCCGCCGCTGGAGAGTGCATTCGCGCTCGAACAGCGACAACAGATTGCCGTGGCTGTCGCCGATCACCTGCACCTCGATATGGCGGGGATTGTCGACATATTTCTCGATCAGCATGGTGTCGTCGCCGAACGCGGCTTTCGCTTCCCGCTTGGCGCTGACGATCGCAGGCCCGAGTTCGGCAGCCGAGCGCACGATGCGCATGCCGCGGCCACCGCCGCCGGCGGAAGCCTTCACCAGCACGGGAAAGCCGATCTTGTCGGCGGCCTTTGCGAGCGTCGCCTCGTCCTGGGCCTCGCCGTGATAGCCGGGCACCAGCGGCACGCCAGCCTTCTCCATCAGCGCCTTTGAGCCCGACTTCGAGCCCATCGCCGTCATCATCCCGGCGGTCGGGCCGACAAAGACCAATCCGGCGTCCAGGCAGGCCCGCGCGAACTCGGCATTCTCCGACAGGAAGCCATAGCCGGGATGCACGGCCTCGGCGCCGGTCTTCCGCGCGGCTTCGATCAATCGCTCGACGTTGAGATAGCTGTCGCGCGCTCGCGCAGGTCCAAGCAGAACGGCCTCGTCAGCCAGAGCGACATGCATCGCATCGCGGTCGGCCTCGGAATAGACGGCGACTGTGCGCAGGCCCATGGCGCGCGCGGTTCGGATGACGCGGCAGGCGATCTCGCCGCGGTTGGCGATCAGGAGCGTGCGAAAGCGCCGGTAGAGGTTTGAGCGGTCCATCGTCACATCCTGAACAGGCCGAATTTCGTGGGTTCGATCGGCGCGTTCGACGCCGCTGACAGCCCAAGCCCGATCACGAGCCGCGTATCGGCCGGATCGATCACGCCGTCGTCCCACAGCCGCGCCGTCGCATAGTAGGGATGCCCCTGGCTCTCATATTGCGCACGAATGGGACTGCGGAACTTCTCTTCCTCTTCCTTGGACCAGCTCTCGCCCCTGGCCTCGATGTTGTCGCGCCTGACCTGGCTCAGCACCATCGAGGCCTGCTCGCCGCCCATCACAGAGATGCGCGCGTTCGGCCACATCCAGAGGAAGCGCGGGCTATAGGCGCGCCCGCACATGCCGTAATTGCCGGCGCCGTAGGAGCCGCCGATCACCACGGTGAACTTCGGCACCGAGGCGGTCGCCACCGCGGTGACGAGCTTCGCGCCGTCGCGGGCGATGCCGCCCGCCTCATATTTCTTGCCGACCATGAAGCCGGTGATGTTCTGCAAGAACACCAGCGGAATGCCGCGCTGGCAGCACAGCTCGATGAAATGCGCGCCCTTGAGCGAGCTCTCGCTGAACAGGATGCCGTTGTTGGCGATGATGCCGACCGGATAGCCCCAAATGTGGGCGAAACCGCACACCAGCGTCGTGCCGTAGAGCTTCTTGAACTCATCGAATTCCGAGCCGTCGACGATGCGCGCGATGATATCGCGGACGTCAAACGGCTTGCGGCCGTCGACCGGCACGACGCCGTAAATCTCTTCCGACGCAAACAGCGGATCGCGCGGCGGCTGCATGTTGAGGTTCGGCCGCGTCGCCGGCTTCAGCGTACCCACGATCCGCCGGGCAATCCCGATCGCATGGGCATCGTTCTGAGCGTAGTGATCGGTGACGCCGGACTGCCGCGAATGCACGTCGGCGCCGCCGAGCTCCTCGGCGCTCACGACCTCGCCCGTTGCGGCCTTCACCAGCGGCGGGCCGCCGAGGAAGATGGTGCCCTGGTTACGCACGATGATGCTCTCGTCCGACATCGCCGGCACATAGGCGCCTCCGGCCGTGCAGGATCCCATCACGATGGCGATCTGGGGGATGCTGGCTGCGGACATCTGCGCCTGATTATAGAAGATGCGGCCAAAGTGCCGTTCGTCCGGAAAGATGTCGTCCTGCATCGGCAGGAAGGCGCCGCCTGAATCGACCATGTAAACGCAAGGAAGATTGTTCTGCCGCGCGATGTCCTGCGCGCGCAGGTGCTTCTTCACCGTCATCGGGTAGTAGGTGCCGCCCTTGATGGTGGCATCATTGGCGACGATGACGCACTCGCGTCCCGAGATCCGCCCGACTCCCGTGACGACGCTGGCTGAATGCACGTCGCCGCCGTACAGGCCATAGGCAGCAAGCGGCGACAACTCCAGAAACGCAGTGCCGGGATCGACCAGGAGATCGACGCGCTCGCGCGCCAGCATCTTGCCGCGCGCGGTGTGCCGCTTGCGCGAGGCTTCGCCGCCGCCGCCGGCGACCTGGGCGAGCTTTTCCCGCAGGTCAGCGACGAGCGCGCGCATCGCCTCGGCATTGCCTGCGAAATCCAATGATGAAGGATCGATGGTGGAATGGAGCAGCATGTGTCCAGCGCTTCTATTGACGTGGTGAGATGCCGCAACAGGTTGGACCATTTTCGCGGCGATTCCAAATGCGTTCAGGCCGTCTCGGCCATCAGCTCGCGGCCGATCAGCATGCGGCGCACTTCCGAGGTGCCGGCGCCGATCTCGTAGAGCTTCGCATCGCGCCAAAGACGCCCGGTCGGAAATTCGCTGGTGTAGCCGACGCCGCCGAGCGCCTGGATCGCCTCACCCGCCATCCACGTCGCCTTCTCGGCGGAGTAGAGGATCGCAGCGGCAGCGTCCTTGCGCAGCGAGCGCGCGTGACCGCCGCGGTCACAGGCGCGCCCCACCGCATAGACATAGGCGCGCGTGGCCTGCCAGGTCGAATACATATCGGCAAGCTTGCCCTGCATGAGCTGGAAGTCGCCGATCGGTTGACCGAATTGCTTTCGCTCGTGCATGTAGGGCACGACAGCATCCATGCAGGCCGCCATGATCCCGAGCGGACCGCCGGACAGCACCGCGCGCTCATAGTCGAGGCCGGACATCAGCACCTTGACGCCCTCGCCCACGCCACCGAGCACGTTCTCTTCCGGCACCTCGCATTCGTCGAAGAACAAGGGATAGGTGTTGGACCCCCGCATGCCGAGCTTGTCGAGATGCTGGCCGTGGGTGAAGCCCTTGAAGCCCTTCTCGATGAGGAAGGCGGTGATGCCGCGCGGGCCTGCTTCCGGATCCGTCTTGGCATAGACCACCAGCACGTCGGCGTCGCCGCCATTGGTGATCCACATTTTCGAGCCGTTGAGTACGTAACGGTCGCCGCGCTTGTCGGCACGCAGCTTCATCGAAACGACGTCGGAGCCGGCGCCCGGCTCGGACATCGCGAGCGCGCCGACATAGTCGCCGGAAATCAGCTTTGGCAGATAGCGCCGGCGCTGCGCGTCATTGCCGTTGCGGCGGATCTGGTTGACGCAGAGATTGGAATGCGCGCCGTAGGACAGGCCCACGGCGGCCGAGCCGCGCGAGATCTCCTCCATGGCGACGATGTGGGCGACATAACCCATGTTGGAGCCGCCGTATTCCTCAGGCGCGGTCATCCCGAGCAGGCCGAGATCTCCGAAACGCTTCCAGAGGTCGGCGGGAAACAGGTTCGCCTTCTCGACCTCGGCGGCACGCGGCGCGACCTCGGCCTCCACGAAGGCGCGCACCGTATCGCGCAGCATGGTGATGTCTTCGCCCAGGTCGAAATCGATGCTCGGGATGTTCATGGGCTGCTCCTCCAGTCTTGTCTTGCCCTCAAACCTACCCCCGATCGGGCATTCGGGCCGTCGAAAAGGTTGCATTTTCCGCCATAGTTGGCGAGGATTCGACATGCCTTTTCAAGCCACCGCAGCAGTTCCTCGCCGCGCCGTGACACCGGCCGCCTTCGTGCGCGGGGTGGTTGCCGCCTACGCCAGATATGGCCGCGACGCGGCCGAGGCGCTAGCCAGGAGCCAGGTGCCGGCGGACGTGCTCAGATCGGCGGATGGGCGGGTCACGGCGGCCCAGTTCGAGGCCCTGGCGGGCCATGCCATGCGCGAACTCGACGACGAGGCGCTCGGCTGGTTCTCGCGCCGGTTGCCCTGGGGCACCTATGGCATGCTGTGCCGGGCCTCGATCACCGCTCCCAATCTCGAGGTGGCGCTGAAGCGCTGGTGCCGGCATCACCGCATCCTCACCGAGGACGTGCTGTTCGAGCTTAGCGTCGACCGCGACACGGCCGTGATCCGTCTTCGCGAGCAGCGCGACCTCGGGCCGTTGCGCGAGTTCTGCCTGGTGACGCTGCTGCGCTACGTGCTCGGCTTTTC
This sequence comes from Bradyrhizobium sp. UFLA05-153, assembly GCF_054185185.1. Taxonomy (NCBI): domain Bacteria; kingdom Pseudomonadati; phylum Pseudomonadota; class Alphaproteobacteria; order Hyphomicrobiales; family Nitrobacteraceae; genus Bradyrhizobium; species Bradyrhizobium sp. UFLA05-153. Next base: position 9,204 of record NZ_JBBIAM010000099.1, on the reverse strand, counting down.
CTGCTGGGCCGTGGATTCCGCGATTGCGCTTCGCGCGGCGGAATTTCCCCATGGCGAGCCGCGCCACGTCTCGGTCTATCCGACAATCTTCTGCAAGAATGTTCGCTTCGATGCCGAGCGCGCCGGCATCACCTTCGACAAGCACTATCTGGCGCTGCCGCTGAAGCGCAGCCCGTCCGATCTCGACAACATGCTGAAGGGGGCGCTGCGCCTGACCGTGCTGCCCTATCGGCGCGACCGCCTGATGGTGGAGCGGATCAGGCGCGTGCTGCGCAGTGCACGCGGTCGGATCCTGACCGCCGATGACGTGGCAAGCGAGCTTGCGCTGTCGACCCGCACCATGCATCGTCGCCTGCACGACGAGGCAACTTCGCTGCGCGCGTTGAAGGAAGGGGCAAAGCTCGAACTCGCCAGGGACGCCTTGATGCGCGGCCGCACACCGATCAAGCGGATCGCCGAGATCGCCGGTTTTCGTAACGAGAAGAGTTTTTCGCGCGCCTTCCGCAACTGGACCGGCGCTTCGCCGCGCGAGTTTCGCACCAAGTATCGTTAGCGTAGGAATTGGAGGCAGGAGTGCGCACGACTAAAGCATGCGTTTTCGTATTATTGGCTTATCTTAGTTCAAGCACCGTGAACGCCATGAAACCGGCCACTCCACAACAGATGGCCTGTATTCCAGCGGTCTTTGTTGTCGCTACTGTTACGCAAGACTCTCCATCGGTCAGCATTCCAGAGCACTGCAAGGAAAGTCATCGCTCCTTCTGCTTTTTTAGATGGTCGCTAACAGTCAAGCTCGACCGAGTTATTGCGGCGAGGCCCTCCGAATTCTCACCCGAAGAGACGTCGGGCTTTCAGAGCGGCAGCATACTTCATGTTAACGTGAGGGTACGAGCGAGCGACTATTACAAAGATGTTGCTCCTGAAGACTGGCAAGGAGACCTTTCGAGCCCTTTCCTGTCTACCGATGCGCTAACGAGCCTCTTGCGAAATCGACGGTTCATATTTGGGCTTCTGGATTTTGGAGATCGCACCTCTCAAATCTGGTCCGAGTCATTACGGGGAACACTCGAAAAGACCTTGCTTGAATCCGCCACGAGAGCTCTGCAAAACCAGCCTCGGTGTCCACGTTTGATGAATTGAGGCGCAGCGGCGTCGGCTTCCGATTGCGGCTTTCTAACCAACCGGCGCGGTCGCAGCGGCAATATTCTGCACCGGAAGCGGCACGTCCTTGGCAACGCCGAGCACCGGAAAGCTGCGGACGTTCTTCACGTTCGGCATGGCAGCAAATTGCAGGAGCTGTTGCCGCATGCTTTCCACGTTCGGAGCCACGCACTTCAGGAGATAGTCGGTATCGCCGGAGATCCGCCAGCACTGCTGAATGCGCGGAATGGCGGCAATGGAGATCTCGAAGGCCTCCAGAACCGGTTGGGCCTGGCTGCCGAGCTGGATAGCGACGAACGAGATCACCTCGTAGCCCAGGAGCCGCTCGTCCAGAATGGCGCGGACTGCCTTGATTACGCCGCGGCTGACGAGGGATTTGAGCCGCCGCAGGCAGTTCGGCGCGGAGACGCCGACACGATGGGCCAGCTCATTGTTGCGGACGCGGCCGTCTTCCTGGAGTTCCGACAATATCCTCAGATCGACGCCGTCGAGCTGGTAACGCCCGGCCATACCCACCTCGTCATGATCCCATCACGCTTCGCCCAGCGAAGCATGCGAGAAAATCCCTGCCAAGGGCTCCAGGGGAATGCGGCCAGCGCTCAGTGCGCCGGAATCAATGCGTCCAAGGCTCGCCGCGGCGGAAGGAGAAATTGTCGGCATACGCAACCGGGCGGCGGATCGACTCCTTGGGCTCGATCACCTGGTAGGCGATGCCTTTGCGCTCGCAATAGGCGATCGCCTCCTCCTTGGTTTCGAAGCGCAGCGTGATCTGCTGCTTCATGTCCGCCGACGAGGTCCAGCCCATCAGCGGCTCGACCGCGCGCGGCTGCTCCGGCTCATAGTCGAGCTGCCATTCCCGGGTCTTCCCCTTGCCCGATTGCATCGCGTTCTTGGCGGGCTTGAAAATGCGTGCGGTCATTGGACGGCCGGACCCCTTTTACGTCTATTCGGTCTAACTCTATGCGTCACCGAAGCTATTGGTGGAAACCACCGGGATAGTATAGAGAACACCGTATCGGGAATTTGAACGGTGATTCCACAATCCTGGAGGTAGCGTTGCCAACGGGTATAGTCATTATGCTGCGCCGTGACAATCTCGCCCCCCGCGCACCTCGGCCCGGGGGCCTGGCCCCGCAGCACGGCTGATCTGCTGGCGCTCACCGCGCGCCCCTCGTGTTCTGTGTTTCCTCCTCGAAAGTCCACTTCGAATGGCCTTCCTGAACATCAACGCAACGCTTCCCGAAAAAGGCCGTGATCTCCGGCTGGACCTGTTTCGCGGGGTCGCGAACTGGGCGATCTTCCTCGATCACATCCCCGACAACGTCGTGAACTGGATCACGACGCGGAACTACGGTTTCAGCGACGCCGCCGACCTCTTCGTCTTCATCTCCGGCTATACCGCCTCCTTCGTCTATGCGCGGATGATGCTGGAGCGCGGCTTTATCGTCGGCGCCACCCGGCTGACCAAGCGCGTCTGGCAGCTCTACGTCGCCCACATCATCCTGTTCGTGATCTACATCGCCGCGATCAGCTATCTGGCGCTGCGCTTCGGCGATTCCGACATGATCGACGAGTTCAATGTCGCCGGCCTCGTCGACAACGCCACCGAGACGCTGCGGCAGGGCTTGTTCCTGCGCTTCAAGCCACTCAATCTCGACGTGTTGCCGCTCTATATCGTGCTGATGGGATTATTTCCGCCGGTCCTGTGGTTCATGCTGCGCAAACCGGATCTCACGATGGGGCTCTCCATCATCCTCTGGCTGGTAGCGCGGCATTTCGGCTGGAATCTCACCGCCTACCCGGCCGGCACCTGGTACTTCAACCCATATTGCTGGCAGGTGCTGTTCGTGTTCGGTGCCTGGTGTGCAATGGGCGGAGCGCGGCGCTCGATGACGCTGATCAACTCGAACGTCACGCTCTATCTATGCCTTGCCTATCTCCTGTTCGCGCTGATCATGACCATGGCGGGTCGCTTCCCGAACCTCGGCGCGATGTTTCCAGAGTGGCTGTTCTCGGCCTTCAACCCGAACGACAAGACCAACCTTGCGCCCTATCGCTTCATCCATTTCGTCGTGATCGTGATCCTCGTGATCCGCTTCGTGCCGAAGGACTGGCCGGGCCTGGAGTGGAAGATTTTCGACCCCGTGATCGTCTGCGGCCAGCAGTCGCTCGCCGTGTTCTGCGTCGGCGTGTTCCTGTCCTTCGTCGGCCATTTCGAATTGTCGATGAGTTCGGGTTCGCTGTTCGCGCAGCTGTTCGTCAGCATCGCCGGAATCGCGATCATGACGACGGTCGCCTACTACATCTCCTGGTCGAAGCGGCAGGACAAGCCGCTGAAGCCGCCCGCCACGGCGAAGCCAGCGGCCACCACTGCGAAGGTGGGCTGAGCGAGCAAACGCGAAGCGGCCACTTCAGGCCGCTTCGTCCTCGCCATACTCGGTGAACTTCTTGTAGATCCACTGACGGCCGTCGTGGCGGCGCCAGACCTTACCGTAGACCAACTGCCCGTTGATCGAGCGCCTCGGCACGATGATAGTCCACAAGTGCCAGATCTCGGTCCAACCGGATCGTAAATCGGGTATTCGGGAGCTGCGATCGAAAACCATGACGAAAAAACTCGCAAGAAAAAGAAGCGCCGCGATGTCTGTGATGGTGTGTGAGCTATTTTCGTAGGCACGGCGGCGAGCCGGGACCGATTTGATAACAGTCGACAGAATGGCCGCAACACGAGCGCGCGCTTAACCTAACCGGTCAACCTTAACTGCCGGCGATGTGCAGTTGAAACAGTGCCCGGTCTTTTCTAGAATGCGAGCGAGATTTTGAGATGCCCGCGCTGTTTTGAGGCGCGTGACGATTTCGAACCGAATTTGAATTTTTGAGACACGATCGACATGACTTTGCTCAGCATGAATTTGCTCAACATGAGTCTGCAATGTGCTCGTTTGCGCCTAACGAGCGCATCTCCGCCGGCAGTGTCGACCGTCGGACAAGCCGCCGAAAAGCTCCCCGATGCCGCGAACGACAACGAGGCGGTCTGGCCGCTCGTGCCGTTCCCGGTGGGCTGGTGCGCGTCGAGCTGAGGCGCACGGTTAATTTGTCGGCTCTGAAAAGCGCGACGCCGCACAAGCGGAATATCGTCGCTTGGCGGCGTCCGTTTAGGTATTGGGCGCTCAAATCCCCAATACCCGTATGTCTATCGTGGGCACCAAAGGTTCGATCAAGCCGTGTAATTTCGCACGCCAACTGCCTGAAAAATCGCGCAGAAGTCGCGACGCGCTGCGAACAGGGACCCAAGGTTTGAACCGGCGCTTGTGCAAGACGCCAGCGCGCGGCGATCGACCGCGGCTCCCGGTCCCGCCCCTGTGCCTCACGTGCTCCCGGCGGTCGTGCCGAGGGTGCCTTGAGCCGTGTAGGTCTGACCAGCCTGGCTGGTCTGATCGCCCTGGCTCTGGCCGCCTTGCGCGCTCACGGAGGTTTCGACTTCGGTCGTGCCGTCGGAATAGGTGATGACCGTGGTGGTGATCCCGTTCACGGTCGTGGAAACCTCGCTGACGATGGTTTTGGCCGAACTGCCGCTACCGCCGCCCGCTCCGCCACTTCCGCCGGCCGACTGGGACGAGGATGCCGTCGCTGAAGACGAGGTCGTCGCCGATGTGGATGATGTCGCCGAGGAAGAGGAGCTTGCCGCGGACTGAGACGTTGCCGCTGCGCTGGAGGTCGAACCGATCGCCGTGATCGACATGGGAGCCTCGCCTTAAGGAGATGTTGCAGGGCGCAACGCGGGATGCACGACCCCGCCCTTTCCTTCAACGCGCCTCCCGCCCAAAGCAGGCGTCAGGATCGCCTGGAAAGGTCAACACCACGGCCTCAAGGGCCGAGGCGGGGCTGGTCGGGGCAGCTGGATTCGAACCAACGACCTGCAGTACCCAAAACTGCCGCGCTACCAGGCTGCGCTATACCCCGAATTTCCAGCAGGCCCCGTCGATACACGCTTCAAGGGCCGCCAGCAAGGCGGCTGTGCGCCGCCGATTTTGGCTCTATTTGGCCCCGAACAGCGGGTGCGCGACGCGGTCGCCGGGGCGGATGCCGTATTTCTGTGCCGTGCCGGCGGGCACCTCCAGGACCGCCCTGGCGAGGCCGCGCGAGGGGATGATCTTGGTCGACAGCGGCTCGGTATTCTCCGCGATCCGCAGGATGCGACCATCCGCACTGATGAAAATCATGTCGAGCGAGATGTAGGTGTTCTTCATCCACATCGTCACTTCCTGCTCGGGCGAGAAGTCGAACAGCATGCCCTTCCCGTCCGCGAGCTCCTTCCGGTACATCAGGCCGGTCGTCTTCTCCTCCTCGGTCGTGGCCATCTCGACGGAGAACACCTGAACGCCGTTTTTGGTCGCGATCTCGAGCGGCTGGAAACTCGCGGCCCGTATGGGGCTGGCGCAAGCGGCAAAAACGAGGACTACGGCCAACAAGCCCCGGATTAGGGACCAGGCTGCCTTACGATCAAAATTCATGGAACGGCACTCATGCCAGCGGCGTGGGATGGGATGCGCATCCTAACCCGGCGATCATGGCAATGCCAGACGGCCCCACCCGCCCCCGGGCTGCTCACGAATCCGGGAACAGCCTGGCTGGAAGAACTGGTAGTTAGTGGGACTGCAGCCCGGGCGATCCGGTCTCGGGATGGATCTCGGCGGCCATCATGCCCTTGGAGCCCGGCCCAAAGCGGACCAGCACATACTGGCCCGGCCGCAACTCGGTCATGCCGAAGCGGCGCAGTGTCTCCATGTGTACGAAAATGTCAGGCGTACCCTCGCCGCAGGTCAGGAAGCCGAAGCCGCGGAGGCGGTTGAACCACTTGACCTGCGCCCGCTCAAGCCCGCTCGTCGGCGTCACCGTAACATGGGTGCGCGGCGGCAGCATCTGGGCGGGGTGGATCGCGGTCGACTCGTCCATCGAGACGACGCGGAACGCCTGATAGCCCTTGGCGCGCTGGATGCACTCGACGACGACGCGGGCACCCTCATAGGCAGTCTGGAAACCGTCGCGCCTGAGCACGGTCACGTGCAGGAGCACGTCGGGCCAGCCATTGTCGGGAACGATGAAGCCGTAGCCCTTCGAAGCGTCGAACCATTTGATGACGCCCGTGACTTCGACAAGATTGGCGCTTGCTTCACCGAGCCCGGTGAAGGGATTGAGCGCTGGATCGCGACCGACACCTGCGATCTCGCCTGGCGCCAGCCGCCCAGACGCCGCCCCCGGCGCCGGAACCCCGACCTTCTTGGACTCGAATCCGTCCGACGACCCCATAACCCCGGACCTCACACATCAAAGGCAAACCGCCCTCAGCGACGGTGCCGAATCACGCGTCAGGACGAGAACTTCTCACCATGACGCCACACGAATCTCTCGAATCAAAAGATAACACTCCCGGTTGCGACGCATAGACAAAAAAGAGATTCGCCGGAACCTATGAACAGCCTTGCACAGCCACGAATCAGATTCGACGTCAGTTGCCGACGAACGGCCCCAGGGTCTCGCCGATGTCGTGGTGGATCACGAGGTCGGCGATGTCGTCCTGCTCGGTCGGCTCGCGGTTGATGATCGCGAGACGCGCACCGCAATCCTTCGCCATCATCGGAAAGCCCGCGGCCGGCCACACCACGAGCGAGGAACCGATCGCGATGAAGAGATCGCACTGCTGCACAAGCTCTGTTGCGCGCTGCATCGCATCTTCCGGCATCGCCTGCCCGAACGAGATCGTCGCCGTCTTCACCGGTTCGGCACACACGGTGCAATCGGGCGCGGCACCGTCGGCGTCGAACCGCCGCTTCACCCAGTCGAGTTGATAGGTCTCGCCGCAGCCGATACAGCGCGCGTAAGTGGTATTGCCATGGAGTTCAATCACGTGGTCGGGGGCGAACCCTGACACCTGGTGCAGATTGTCGATGTTCTGGGTAATGACGGCGGGAGCCTTGCCGGCACGATAAAGTGAGGCCAGCGCGCGATGGCCGCGTCCGGGCTCGGCCGCAGCGAAGGTCGGCTCCATCGCGAAGCGGCGGCGCCAGGATTCGTCCCGCGCCTCCTGGCTCGCGACGAATTGGTCGAATGGAATCGGACGGTTACGCGTCCACAATCCGCCCGGCGAGCGGAAATCGGGGATGCCGCATTCGGTCGAGATGCCTGCACCGGTGAACGGCACGATGGTGCGTGCCGCAGCGATCATGTCGCCGAGCCTGTCGACGCCGCTGCGAAGATCTGATGCAATCATAGGCAGCCATCCCGTTCGCGAACATGCCTCCTATAGCACGTCCGCCCGGTCGCGATGATCTCTCTCATCGCAATGACGCCCCCCGCCGTCTGCGGATCTGGCGCTAGCGAGCGGCGATCTTCTCCAGGAGCTTCGCGTTCGCACGCTCGCAAAATTGCGCGAACTCTTCGATGCTCGGAGACTCCAGATCGATCTTCGCTAGCTCAGCCTACTGATTTGCTCATTTGGGCTAGCGATAGAGCGCGCAAGCGACAAGGTTGTTGACACTGTTATCCACCATGAAACGCGACGAGGTCGGCAAGTTTCTCCGCCGCATCGCCTATCACAATCCGGCAATGTCTCGTCCCCATTGACGCCCCATTCGAGGTCGATCAATGCATCCGTTCGAATCCGACTCAACGCGATGCGGCGGCAGCGCTTGGGTTTAGTTGGTAAGAAGGGATGGACATGACGGAAGAAGAACAGCGAAAAGCAAGGGAGCGTGAAGAGATCGCCGCACGCGTCGCCGCTTTTCGCGCGACTCAGGAAAAATTCAAACGCGAGCGAGAAGAATATTTTGTCTCGACGCTGGAGAACGCCCGCAAGGTCGAGCGGCCGTCGCTTTGGCCGTAAGGCCGTTGTGAATTGGACAAGCAAAAAGCCCGGAGCGCCGCTCCGGGCTTTTCGTTTTGGCGTTTGGTTTTACCAGTGACGCCAGTGATGGTGCCGGTAGTAGACCGGTCCGCCGTAGTAGGCGTAGGGACCCGCTCCGTAATAATAGCTCGGACCATAGTCATAGTAGCCCGGGCCATAATAATATGGATGGGACGCGGCGATCGCGCCCGCCGTGAGCGCGCCGGCTGCGAGACCGAACGCGAGACCCGGTCCAATGCCACGCCCGCGCGCCTCTGCCGGTCCCGCAATCGCGGTCGCGCCGACGGTCGCAACGGCGGCTAGAACTGCCAAAGTCTTTCTCATGCGCTTTCTCCTCCATCATTCCTGGAGGACCAACGCCTGCACCGTCCGATGGTTGCGGGGCCATCGACGCCAGCGAAACCCGGCCCCGTTCGAAAAAAATCGAGCCAAAAAAAAATCGAGCCAATATGGAACAAACGCGCTCGCCGGCGCATTTAGCATCCAAGTGCGGCAGCCTCCGCCATCCGGGTCGAGGCGAAAGCACGAAGACCCCGTCAGCATCCTCCGTGGTGTTGGCGGGGTTTTCAGTTTCAGGGCGCGGTGGCAGCAAAGGCGCCCCTTTGCCAATGGGGAGGGCACTTGAGGAGGTCCGTTTGCCGATATCCGCATTGCTGGCCCGCATCCGCAGACTCATCCCCAGACGCCAGGATGAACACTACGACGAGATCGTCCGCAGCTTCGGCGTCGGCGCCTTGCGTCCGCCACCGACTCCAATGAGCGACGGCGAGCTTGCCCGTGCGATCGCCGAGTTCCTGAAGGACTCGCCTTCGGCAACCTCGGTATCGAGTCTCGGGCGGCGGCTGGATCCATCCTCCGGGACCTGAGCAATTTTCTCGTCACGGTCCCGGAACAAGACTGCCGCTAGTGCGTTGGCTATCCGCGTTCGCGCAAAGAGGCGGCGATGCCCGCGTGGCTTGAAGTCCTGCTCAACCTGGTTGGCTACGCCGGATTCCTGGCGCTCGCCGCGCACAGTGCCTCGCGGGCCCGCGGCCCCGGCGATGACTCAAATCTACGGTGACACCCATTAGCCGGTCGGTCGTCAAGGGCGCAGCGCATTTTTTTTGGCAGCGCTAGCTGCCAATTTCTTCATTCGTCGC
>NZ_JBBIAM010000098.1:0-35955 GCF_054185185.1 Bradyrhizobium sp. UFLA05-153 | reverse complement strand
GGTTGAGCTCGAGCTGCACCGCATGCAGGCCGCTCGCCGGATTGCCGTAGTGCTCGGTGATGAAGCCGCCGGCATAGGGCTTGTTGCGGCCGACCGAATAGCCGAGCCCGCTCAATGTCTCCTCGACCCGGTCGGGAAGCAGCGGCGTGCAACTCGTGCCGTAGCGGTCGCCGATCACGACGTCGGGCCGGCGCGGCTCGTCTCTGCTGACGCCGACCGAGGGCATGGAGTGGCAGTCGACCACCATCACGGTGCCGAACATCTGGTGCACCTTGTTGATCAGGCGCCTCAGCGCGCGGTGATACGGCTTGTAGAGCGTCTCGATTCGCGCCAGCGCGTCGTCGACCGCGATCCGCTCGCGATAGATCTCCTGGCCATCGCCGACGACGCGCGGGATGGTGCCGAGCCCGCCGGCAACGCGCATCGAGCGGGTATTGGCAAAGCTCGGCAGCCGGCCGGAGAACATCCGCGGGTCGAGCTCGTAGGGCTCTCTGTTCACGTCGACATAGGAGCGCGGGAAATTGACGCGCACGACCGGGAAGCCGCGCGCGCTCAAATGCCCGATCAGCTCGTCCATGAAGGAATCTTCCGAGCGGCGGAGCGTCGGCAGGTCGATGCGCGAGGCCGCCAAAAAATCGTCCGGATAGACCGAGCCGGAATGGGGCGAGTTGAAGATGATCGGCGCCCGCCACTCGATGGGCTCGATAATCTCGAACGGTGGCGACAAGTCGCCGTCAAACCGGGTCATCTTGGTCAGTTTCGTCCCTCTATATCCGCGACAATCCGGATTGGACTCGAACAGGCCGGCAAAGCGAGGCTCTTATGTGCGGTCATTGTCAGGAATCGCAACCATTCTGCCAAGTGAAAAGTACGGGTGCCGCGCTGGAACGTGTCTTAACCGTGAAGCATCGCGTGTGCGGGGCCCGATTGATTCGTGCCCCATTCCGGTTCACAAAGAGCATGCCGTGTGCGGCCGAGGGACGCATTTTTCACCTGAAATTTACCCTCTGTCGGGCTTAGTGAAGTCCAGTGTGTACCCCCGGGGATTCGACGTTTCCTGCCATGACAAAAATCCTGCTCGCCGAAGACGACAACGACATGCGCCGCTTCCTGGTCAAGGCGCTGGAAAACGCCGGCTTTCAGGTCTCCTCCCACGACAACGGCATGTCGGCCTATCAACGGCTGCGGGAAGAGCCGTTCGAGATGCTGCTGACCGATATCGTGATGCCAGAGATGGACGGCATCGAGCTCGCCCGCCGGGCCTCGGAACTCGACCCCGACATCAAGATCATGTTCATCACCGGTTTCGCCGCCGTGGCCCTGAACTCGGATTCGGAGGCCCCCAAGAACGCCAAGGTCCTGTCCAAACCGGTTCATTTGCGGGAATTGGTGAGCGAAGTGAACAAGATGCTGGCGGCCTAAATCGGTCGCCTTCCGTCCTTGCGCGCGCTCCCCTGAGCCGTTATAGGGACCCCACCCGACTTTTGGACATCTAGGGCACGTAGCTCAGCGGGAGAGCACTACCTTGACATGGTAGGGGTCACAGGTTCGATCCCTGTCGTGCCCACCACGCTTCGCCTTCGGCGTCGCGTGGCACAGCCAAAACTCATCCGCGAAGCGTGTCCGGCCTAGCTGGAGCGAAGCGAAAGCGGAAACGCACCTGTCGTTATTGGATGGGACCGCGGGAACCGCCAAACAAGGCCCGGCATTGGTTCGCCATGCCGAAAACCTTCAAGACGGGCGATCACGTGAGCTGGAATTCCGAGGCCGGCCGGGTGCGCGGTCATATCCAGCGCGTGCACCGGAAGGATGTGACCTACAAGGGCTACGTCCATCACGCGAGCCCGGACGATCCGCAATACGAGATCAGGAGCGACAAGACCGATCACGTCGCTCTCCACAAGGGCCGGGCGCTGCGGCTGTTGCGGAGCTGATGGCGCGCATTCTTGCCTGTCGCCCGGAAGCGAAGTCCGGGGGCCTATCCTCCGGCACGTTTTCCCCGATTGCGCTGCGCTCCATCCTGGCTAGGCTCGCTATTCCTTCATCTCCGACGCGAGGCCGCCATGAGCGTTTCCGTCATTGAGCAGGCAAAAATCCAGGCGCAGGTCCTGATCCCCCTCGTCAAGGCGCTCCAGATGGAACTGGGCGAAGCGCGTGCGAACGCGCTGGTGCGCAACACGCTCGGCGATCTCTATCGCCGCTACGGCGAGGAATTCTGGCGGGCGAAGAACGAGCCGGATCTCGGCAAGGCCGTGTCGTCCGCTTTCAGGACCTACGCCCGCGACCACGCGCTCGAGCTCGAAATCATCGAGCAGTCACACGATGCGTTCGCCTTCGACGTGAGGCGATGCGCCTATGCGGAATTCTATCACGCGCTCGGCGAGCCCGAGTTGGGCTTCCTCCTCGTCTGCACCGCGGATTTTGCGACCGCGGAGGGTTTCGGCCCCGACATCAGCCTCACGCGCACGCAGACCATCATGCAGGGCGCCGGTCATTGCGACTTTCGCTACCGGCGAACGCGCGAGACAGACTAGCTAAGCCACCTCGTCCGTCCGGTGCCTGATGGGGATATTCTGCTCCACGGCCTTTGCGAGCACCGTGCCGGTCGTGCGGCCAAGCTCCTTTGCAATCATCGTCACAGGCATCGTGCCGGCGAGCGTTTTAAGTTTCTTGATGTCTTCCTCGTTCCACGACTTCTTCCAGCTCGGCATCGTCCCCAATCCCGCTCATCATTTGCTCCCCCGACTCGCCCGTGCACATTATGGTAGAAGCTGATATGGAATGCATCTGATGTGGCTGCCGCGGGGTGTTCGTCCGATGACACAGGGTGTTTCGTCAGTGCGCGACAGTCTGGCACAAACTGCACTTGTCATTTTTCCACGATGTGCGCCGGCGAGGGATCGATGAAGACGACATGTGTTGCGATGGCGATGCTGGCGCTGATCGCGTCGGGCGCTCAGGCGCGGATCATCGACTGGCAAGCCGAGCTCGAGCACTGCCGCGCGTTGCGCGGGAACGTGGCGCCGCTGCTGCTGGCCGGCGAGGGAACATCCGGCGTCGCGCGCTCAGGCGGGGCCGCCCGCCGCTGCATGTGGATCGAGCACAGGGCGGCGCGCAAAGGCATTACGGGGGCAAATACGCGGTAGCGCTTGGCTGTTTCCGCCGTGCGGCCGAACGGAGGCTATCCGTTCAACATCGATAAGACCAGGCGCGCGAGATCGGAAGTCCGTTCCACCAACTGGCTGGCGCCGGCCGCTTCAAGCTCGTCTCGGCTGCCATATCCCCAAAGAACGCCAAGACAGCGCATGTTGACCGCGCGTGCCCCGACGATGTCATGCCGGCGATCGCCGACCATCAGGCCGTGCGAAGCATGGACATCCTGTTCAGACAAGATATGGGCGAGCAGCTCAGGCTTGTGATCCAGTTTGCCGCCGGGCACCGAGCCATAGATGCCGTCGAAATACGCGGCCAGTTTCAGGTTCTCCAGGATGCGCCGGGCAAACACTTCGCGCTTCGATGTCGCAAGGTACAGTCGCAATCCGGCTTGCCGCATGTCCTGGAGCGCGACGCCAATTCCCGGATAAGGCTCGCTTCCGAGCAGGCCGCTTTCGCCGTAGTGCTGACGATAGGCCGCCACGGCTTGATCGATCCGGTCGTCTCCGCGTGCCCCTAACAAAGCCTGCAGCATCTCTTCGAGCGGAGGCCCGATGGCGCGCTTGATGTCGAGCGCTGCGCCGGGCTCGTGTCCGAGCGCGCGAAGTGTGGCTATGCAGCTTGCGAAGATGCCCGGCTGCGAATCAACGAGCGTTCCGTCGAGATCCAGGAGTACGTAGCGGGCTGGGGTCATACTTTGAAATCCTGCTCCCACGATGGGCCGGGCCTCAGGTGAGATCGTGGAGATCCTTGCCGAGCGGTGGTGTCAGCTGGAAGGTCGAGAAAGCGACCTCCAACCCGGCCCGCTCGGGCGTGCAGGCCATCGGTCCCACCAGGTAGGAGTTCGCCCTTGGAAATGGCGCCAGACGCATCAGGGGCCAAAGCTTGCCATCGGCCGAAACCTGGAGGCGAACGACGCCGTTCGCGACGGTTGCGCGCAGGCGGAAGTCACGGGCATCCTGCTCATAGGGCGCGGTCGCCCAATCGGATCGCCCGTTGGTCAGCACGCTCGCAAGCATGGCGCGTCCGTCTGAAAACTCGATGCCGGCCTTGACCCAATGCTCCGCGTCGATGCGGACCATGATGCCCGCCTGGTCGTAGAGTGCCTCGAAGTCGGCCCGCACATGCAACTCGGCAGTGAACGCCTCGCCGGTGGGGAAGCCCAGGAAATGCCCGCTGTCGCGATTGAAGCCGTAGTGGGTTTCCCGCCAGAAATCGGTGGCGTTGTCAGTGACGAGCCGGAGGCTGTCGCCCTGCGCAGTCCATCGTTCCGGTTCATTCAGCCAGACACCATCGCTTCTGCGAAAGATTGGATCGCTCATGTTGAACCTCGATCGGTGGGTCCCGCCAGTCTTGTGCGATCTCCCGCGCGCACGAGTCACTGCACGGCATTTGTAAATTGCGGCGTGAAGAGGGCAGCCGAGCTGCTGAACTGCTTGCGCCATCGCTGCGCGGGCGTTACCGAGCATGCCTTCAACGGTGCGGCTGTCAACTTCTGCGCAAGGCGTCAGTTGTGCTTGACGCCAAAGACAAGCCGGATGATTTCATTGATCTCGGCGGCGCAATCTCCTGGATGAAATCTCTTAGTGCCTCGGTATCGAACGGCTTACGCAGTATTCTTAAATTTGGAGGAGCTGCCTTTGCCGCGTCGCTGTACCCGGTCGTAAGGGCTATGGGCAAGTTCGGATAACGCGACCGAATTTCTCTCGCGAGCCCGACGCCATCGATGGTGCCCGGCATGACGATATCGCTGAAGACGAGATCGATCGTTGTGCCGGCTTCGAGCAGTTCTAATGCCGATTCGGCCGAATCTCGGTAGATGGTCTCATAGCCCAGATGCTCGAACAGAGAGGACGTCACATCCGCCACATCAGCGCTGTCGTCGACAACGAGAACGGTCTGACGCTGCGAATGCCGTGATTTTTCTTTGGCCGCGGAGAGCTCCTTGTTGGTGATTTGCTCGTCTGCACGTGACGGCAAATAGACTGTAATCGTTGTTCCTCGTCCGACCTTGCTGTCTGCCGTCACCGTTCCGCCGGCCTGGTGTGCAAAACCATAAACTTGCGACAAACCGAGCCCGGTTCCTTTGCCGACCTCTTTGGTTGTGAAAAAGGGATCAAACATCTTGGACAAAAGATTGGGTGGAATACCAGTACCCGTATCGCTAAACGCTATCGCATAGAAGGCCTCTCCCGGTCCACTATCGCCAATCGTTCGATCTGCGGTCACGGCATTTACAGACAACGTGAACGTACCGCCATTTGGCATTGCGTCGCGCGCGTTGACGGCGATGTTAACAATCGCAAGTTCTAGTTCGGCGAGGTCCACCCTAACCGGCGAAACATCCTCGCCAATGTTTTCGTTGTAAACAATGTTCCCGCGCAATGAGCTCTCAATCATCGTGCGCATGTTCTTTATGGAAGCATTCAAATCAACGACCGTCGGGCTAAGATGCTGATGACGAGAGAATGTCAGCAATTGGCGCGTGAGACTCTCTCCGCGTTTGGCCGCGGTCTGTATGGCTTCGATTGCTTTTGGTAATTTTGGATCGAGCAGGCGAGCAAAGATCTGGGCACTGCCTCCAATGATCATCAATAGATTGTTGAAGTCGTGTGCAATCCCGCCGGTCAGTTTGCCGATTGCCTCCATTTTCTGCGACATCGCGAGCTGTTCGCGCGCTTGAAACAGTTTTTCCTCCGCGTCGCGTCGTTCGGTTGCATCCCGGAGTATATTGATAAACCCGATCAGATTTCCTGCTTCGTCAACGCTTGCGGACACCGAGCCGGTGACGAAAAACGGCGTGCCATTTTTCCTGATCCGCCAACCTTCAAGTTCGTGCTTGCCTTCCTGGATTGCCGACTCCAGCGCGCGGGTCGGCGAGCCGGCGCGGCGTTCATCCGGTCGATAAAATATCCCAAAATGCTTGCCGATAATTTCTTCTGGGGTATAGCCGATAATTTTTTGCGCGGTGCTGTTCCAACTTGTAACGTGCCCCTCCTTATCAAGGGCAAATATTGCGTAGTCGACGACGCCCTCGATAAGAATTTGGAAGTGGCGTCTAACGCTGTCGAGAGCCAAACTTTTCCGCTCAATCTGACGGCTCAGTTGGTCCTGAAGGGAAAGCAAATGGGCTTCAGTGCCCTGGCGCGTCGCAATTGCTGCGGCCAAAGCAAGGGGCGGCACTGATACGCAAATCGAAAGCACGAATAACGCCAAGAGCGATCCATCCAGATCCGTCTTCGGAAACGGATCGTTACCCGCCGAGAAGCCCCACACGGCCATTCCGAGGAAAATGAGTGCGGCCGTAGCCACGCCGTGTCGATTCCCGCGCAAGCCAGCCCACATCAGGGGCAGCAAAACCAGAAAGCCTAGAAGGCTCCGATACGGCAGAGGCACATTGAGGTCGCTGCTGACGAGGTTGCCGCCGATGAGCGGGCTGTAAGCAATGATCGCGATGATGCTAACGAGAGCAGAGACCGCGATCGATTCCAATAGATGCCGCTTCGAAGAACTACGTAGACGCTCCATCCCCCAGAGCACGGCGACCGGCACAATCACCAAGGTCCCCGCCGCGTCTGCAAGCCACCAGGTTAACCAGGTGACGACAGAATCAGAGATAATCAATGTGTTGGCGAGAATGAATCCTGCGACAACAATGGTTGAGCTAATCACCGTGGTCGGCACAAAGGAAAAAATTGCAAATTTTGCGATACCAGAGGGAGTGCTGAACGTCTGGCGACCATTCGACCAGCGACTAATCAGCCATGTCCCGGCAAACGCAGCGAGGAGAGGGCCGATCCCGACGGAGCCAGACTCCAGGAGCGACCGGTCGGCGATGAGATAAGGAGTAACAGACCCCACCAAAATCGCGGGCCAAATCCGGTAGCCGCGCAGCAGGACCAGTGCGAGTGCAAACCCAGTAGGTGGCCACAATGGTGTCGCGACGGGGTTTATCGTGGGGAGTAGCAGCGCAGACTCGGCAAGACCAATGTAAATCGTGGCGACTACTAAAAGCTCGACCAAGTAAGACGCAGCACCCAGAGTGCTACCAAAAGCGAAAATCCCGGCTTTGCCAAACCTTGGCCTCTCCATCACAAGCCTTTTGCGGTGGGCGCCTCAAATTGCGGTGGCGGGACCTGGCCGTGGTCCAATGTCACCCAAAAGAGGCGGTCGCAGTTCCACTGCGTCGACGACCCTGCCAAGCACTCAATGCAGTTTTGACCAAAGCATGGCGGCACGATGGTTCAGTGGGGGCGCTTGGCAACTTTCGGAACTCGAATTCCGGAACTCGAGGTCCTCGGGCAGCACCATTGACCTAATGGCGGAGAGGCAAGCTAAACAAACTCAAGTGGCCAAGTATTTCCTCACTACTGCCTCATCCCACGCGATCCCGTTGCCGGGCTCCTCGCTCGGCAGCGCAAAGCCGTCCTTGATGATCAGCCGCGTCGCCAGCACGGCGTCGGCCCAGTCGACATATTCCAGCCAATGCGCCGTCGGCGTGACGCAGAGCAGCTGCGCGCTCACCTCCGAGAACAGGTGGGTCGACATCTCGATGCCGGCGGCCTGCGCAAGAGAGGCGGCGCGCAGCCAGCCGGTGACGCCGCCGATGCGCTGCACGTCGGGCATGACGAAGTCACAGGCCTCGGCGGAAAGCGCGGATTGCATCGCAAAGGCGCTGTCGAAATTCTCGCCGATCTGGACCGGGGTGCGGAGCGCGTCCGCAACGCGGGCGCAGCCGGCATAGTCGTCATGGCGGATCGGCTCCTCGATCCAGAGCAGGCCCTCGTCGTCGAGCATTTCGCCGCGGCGGATCGCTTCCGCCACGGTGAGCGCCTGGTTGTAGTCGCACATCAGCGTCACCTGGTCGCCGACCGCCTTGCGCACCGCGCGCACGACGTTGAGGTCGTCCCGCGCCTCGGGGCGGCCAACGCGGATCTTTGCAGCATGAAAGCCTTCGGCAAGCAGTTTTTGCGCCTCGTCCACGACCGCACCGGCCGGCATGATGCCGAGCCCCTTCGAGTTGTAGGCGCGCACCGGCTTCGGTGCGCCGCCGAGCAGGCGCGCGAGCGGCAGGCCCTTGGCGCGGGCGAGCGCGTCCCAGGCCGCCATGTCGATGCCGGATTGCGCCAGGCGTTGCAGTCCGGCGAGCCCAAGCAGCGTGAAACGCTGGGTCAGCTTGCGCTCGATCTCGAACGGCAAGAGCTCGTCGCCGGCGATCATCTCGGCCATCTCGCCGACCATCGCCGTCAGCGGCTTCAAGGCGGCCGGCGTGATCGAGAACAGATAGGCGTGGCCCCGCACCCCCTGGTCGGTCTCGCAGTCGATCAGCACCAGCGGCGCCCTGGCGACCGCGCCGGTCGAAGTCTGCAGTGGCAGGTTCATCGGCACGATCACCGGGCGCGCGACAAAGCGCCTGATACGGATGGTCTCGGTCATGGCCACTGGCTCCGGATCAATCAATGCAGGTTGATGCCGATCTTAAACATTCGTCATGAAACGAAAAGGCGCCTGCCGCGACCACCATAAAATGGGGTTGCGCCGGCCTGCGTTTACGGGCTCTGTGCCGCCCCATGTTGCGTCGCGGACGCCGGATATCGCGACAAGAATGCACACAACGGAGCCACAGAGTGAAACAAGCGATCTCCGAAGAGCAGCGCAAGAACGGCATCTTGACCGGCGTGGTGATCGCCTTCCTCTTGCTCGCCCTGCCGCTCGCGGTGTGGCTCGACCTGACCGATCTCAGCAAGGCAGCCCTGCGCCGGCAGGCCGCCGACCTCAATTCGGTGATCACGAGCGTGCGCAGCTACTACGCCAGCAACGTGGTCGGGCGGATACTCGCCAATCCCAACGGCACCACCAAGGTCGTGCACAATTACGAATCCGTGCCCGGAGCCATCCCGATCCCGGCGACGCTGTCGCTCGAGCTCGGGCGCGTGATCGGCGCCCAGCAGGAGAACATCACCTACCGCTTCGTCTCCGACTTCCCGTTCCAGAATCGCGCCCCGCACCAGCTCGACAAGTTCGAGAAGGATGCGCTGGAAGCCCTCCGCGCGGACCCCGAGAAGAAGATCGTCGAGACCGAGACCTCGCTATTCTCCGACAAGGTCCGGTTGGTGGCTCCCGTGACGATGGGCCCGGCCTGCGTGAGCTGCCACAACAGCCATCCCGAGAGCCCGAAGAAGGACTGGAAGGTCGGCGACATCAGGGGCATTCAGGAGGTGATCATCGCTCAGCCGATCGCGGCGAACATCTTTTCGTTCAAGTTCCTGCTCGCCTATCTCTTCATCGCGGCCGGCAGCGGGCTCTCCTTTCTCTCCATGCAGCGCCGCCAGGCCAACCACATCAAGTCGATGAACAAGGAGCTCGAATCCGCCAACGACTTCCTCGCCTCGCTCTCGATGAAGATCTCGCGCTACATCCCGCCGCAGGTCTACAAGAGCATCTTCAGCGGACAGAAGGACGTCACCATCCACACCGAGCGCAAGAAGCTCACCATCTTCTTCTCCGACATCCAGAACTTCACCGCGACCGCCGAGCGGCTCCAGCCGGAGCTCCTGACCCAGCTCCTCAACGAATATTTCACCGAGATGTCGGCGATCGCGCATGAACATGGCGGCACGATCGACAAGTTCATCGGCGATGCCATGCTGATCTTCTTCGGCGATCCCGAGACCAAGGGTGACCGCGCCGACGCGCAGGCTTGCCTGCGCATGGCCTGGCGCATGCAGCAGCGGCTTGCCGAGCTGAATGCCAAATGGCGCGCCTCCGGCATCGAACAGCCGTTCAAATCGCGCATGGGCATCAATTCCGGCTATTGCAACGTCGGAAATTTCGGCAGCAGCGACCGCATGGACTACACGATCATCGGCGCCGAGGCGAACCTCGCCGCGCGCCTGCAATCGATCGCCGAGCCCGGCGGCATCGTGCTGAGCTACGAGACCTTCGCGCTGGTCAGCGACGTCGTCACGGCGCACGCGCTGCCGGCCATCACCATGAAGGGCATCAGCCGCGAGGTCATTCCGTATTCGGTCGATGCGCTGAGTGATGGGGGAGCCGCAAAGAGCGGTGTCATTACCGAGCGCGTTCCGGGCCTGGAGCTCTATCTCGATCCAACGGTCGTGAAATCGGGCGATGCCGCGCGGGTGCGCTCGCTCCTGGAGAATGCGCTGGCCTCACTCAAGCCTGCGTGAGGCCGGTCAGCGCTTCAGCCCTTCCGTGAACGCGGTCTCGATCACGTCGCCGAACGACTGCCAGGTGCGGCCGTCGAACTGTTCGAGCCGCATCTGCTTGATCGGCACGTAATTGTCCGGCCGCGTGTTCATCCTGATGCCGGGCAGCGCGACCGAGGGCTGAAAGTCCCGGAGCGAGGCGGCCTGCTGCATCACGTGCTCGCGGGACAGATCGTCACCGCATTGCTTCAGCACCTGCGTGAGCGCTTCCGCCGCTGCATAGCCATAGAGCGCGGCGCTGTTGTTCTGGCTTTCCGGGTGGTTGTACTTGTCCATGAAGGTGAGCCAGTCCTTCATGCCAGGGTCGTCCTTCCAGGCAGGGTCGCTCGGGTCCTTGAGGAATGCCGCCGAGATCACGCCGGCCGAATTCTCTATTCCTGCCGGGATCAGCGCATTGGCGATCGAGGCCGCAGCATCATTCAGGATGAACACCGGATGCCAGTTGAAGCCGGCCGCCAACTTGATCACGCGGGCCGCGGTGCTCGGCACGCCGGCAAAGACGAACACCTCGGCGCCGGATTGCTTCAGCACCGAGAGGTGTGTGTCGAGATGCTCGTCGGCGATGTCGAAGGCGATATCGACGACGACGAAGCGATTGAGGTCGCCCAATCCTTCCTCGATACCCTTGAACAGGTCGCGCCCGAACTGGTCATTCTGCCAGAGCACGACGATCTTGCGCCGGGGATAATAGGCCTGGATGTAGTTGGCGTAGATGCGCCCTTCCGCCTTGTACGAAGGCTGCCAACCCATGGTCCAGGGAAACGCCCTGGGCCGGCTCAGCTCCTCGTCGCCGGACGCGACAAAGAGCTGCGGGATCTTCCGCTCGTTGAGATACCATCGCGTGGCAAGATTGCCGGGCGTGCCGAACGAACCGAACATCAACAGCACCTCGTCCTTCTCGACCAGCCCACGGGTCAGCTCCAGCGCGGTCGCAGGATCGGAATTGTCGTCGCGGGTGATGAAGCGGACCTTGCGGCCGTTGATCCCACCTTGCTCGTTGACCATGTCGAAATAGGCGGCTTCCGCCTTGCCGATCGCACCGAATTCCGAAAGCGGGCCCGAATAGGGCATGACGTTGCCGATGCGAATCTCGGAGACGGTCGCCGAGTCCTCTCGCTGCTGCGACATGGCGCCCAGCGAGGCGACGGCGAGCACCAACGCGAACAGCATCCTGCCGGTCACACGCATGTTCGACACCTCGACGTTGGACCCCTGCGTGGAGGTCGGCGCAATCGGCATCAAGAGCGGTTGATCTAGGTCAAGGGTTTGTCATTCCTGTGTCCCGAGCGCTGCCACCCAAGCGGCAGCGGTGCTGACACGTCGAAAGCCGGCCGGCTACGGCAATCCGCGCGCCTCGAGCTGGTGGACCAGCAGCAGCGTCGGCTCGGCGAGGCTGTCGGCGGAGCCGTCGAGCCCGAATACCGAGGCGATGCCATCGCGGGTGTGCAGGATGGTCGTGCGCGGGCAGTGGCCGGCGCCGCAGAGTGCCTGCCTCAAGGCTTCGCCCTGCGTCACCAGGCCTGCGGGATCGACCGCAGCCCAGGCCAGCACGATCGGTTCGTCGACCTTGAGGATGCCGGGGAAGGCGGAGCGCTCGTCATATTGGGCTGCATCAGAGCCGAAATAGGCCCTCTCGCTGGCACTCGCGTCCTTGCCCGCGCGATAAATGCCGGAGATCAGCACGACGCCGGCGACGTCGGTGTCGGTGCCCTGCAATTCCGGATGCGCGAGCAGGCTCGCGACGTGGAAGGCGCCGGCGGCGTAGCCGACCGCGACGATCTCGCGGGCATCGCCATTGAAGAGATCGACGTTCTGGTGGATCCAGGACAGGGCAGCCGCGACGTCGCGCGCGCCGGAAGGCCAGGACGCTGCCGGCGCAAGGCGGTAGTTCACGCGCACGCCGACCATGCCGTTGCGCGCGGCAAAGCACATCGCCTCATCCTGGAACTCGCGCGCCGTGTCGGGTGCGGCGCTGTCGCCGGTGAAGCTGTCGCCGGCCACGAACAGCAGGATCGGCTGCGGCGTTGTTGCCTTGGTCTCGCTGGTCGCGACGTCAAGGAAATTCTGCTCGCTGTCGCCATAGCGCAGGCTCCGCGAGAACGCGACCTGATCGCACAGCCGGGCCGTGCCTCCGGCGGACGTGTCGGTGTCGGTGAGGCCTGTGCGCACCAGATCGGACGGCGGTTGCAGCCGGGCGGGAAAAAGCCCGTGTGCGGAGGCGGTCGTGATAGTCAGCAAAAGGAAAAATGCGAGATAGTTCTTCATTGTTATGTGCCGTGCTGAGCGCTCAAGCGCCGGCTCGCGTTCCGGCCTGGCCCGTCAATCAGCCCCTTATTGATTGCCGTTGGGGCGATTTGACGGCGCGCACTAATTCCCGGGCTGGAACGTGCAGCTCGCGCCGCTGCCGTCCTTCTGGCGGATGGCGTTCGGATCGATCGTGCAGCTCAGTTTCGACAGGCTCTCGAAGTTCGATCCCGCCGCGCCGTCCGCCGGCACGCCGGCGAGCGCCTCGGTGGCATAGATTTCGTTGGCCGTGGATCCGTTCACGGTCTTGACCTTCTTGCCGAAAGTCACCTCGCAGTTGCGCACGGTGATGTCGACATTGCCGGTGCGGCAGACGATCCGGTCGGCGGTCACGGCGATCGGCTTCTTGTAGGGAATGTCACTGTTGGTCGCGAACAGCATCGCGATCGCCTTCTTCTCGCCGGAGGCCAGGATGGGCGATAGCGGCGCGATGACGCCTGCGAGCGCCAGCGCGGTCGAGCCCGAGATCGTCGAGGCGGTATCGGCGGCCTGCGCGACCGATGCGCCGCCCAACGCGAGCGACGCCGCAAGGATCAGCTTCCTGAACTTCATCTCAGGCCGCCTTCCTGCGCTTTGACGCCTTCTTCGCAGCTCTTCTTTTCTTGACCGCCTTCTTCTTCGCGGCTTTCTGGCCGGCGAGATAGGCCTCGACCTTCTTCGAGGAGTGGCCGGCTGCCGCCACTGCCGCCTTCAATTTGGCGGGCGTGATCTTGAACTTCTTGGACCAGTAGCGGACCTCGTAGGGCTCGCTGAGCGCGATCCGCATCTTGTCGCCGGCGCGGTGCTTCTGGAGCTTGATGTAGACTTCGACCTTCTTGGCGGAGTGGCCGACCTTCTTGACGGCGTATTTCAGCTTGGCTGGCGTGACCTTGAACTTCTTCGACCAGTAGGCGACCTCGTAGCGCTCGCCGAGTGCGATCAGGGCACGATCGGCCCCGCCCCGTTTGGACTTGTTGTCGGCCATGCGTCCCTCCTGCCGCGGAAATGCGCCCGCGCAGTCTAGCACGCTACCGGTGGTAGGAAAGCAGTCCTGCTACGCGCCGTGGGACGCGTGCGGCTCCTCGCATTTCCGTGATGGAACCAAATCACCCTTCGCGCGACTTAATAAGACAAGCACAAAAACGTGCGAGGCTGTCATGGCAGAGCATTGGAAGCACACCGCCGATCCGCGCGAGATCATGCGGGCGACCGGTCATCCCGAGCTGGAATATGCCGCGGGCTGGACTATTGCGGGCCTGGTCACGATCGGCACCATTGTCGCCGCCTGGGTGTTCGCAATCTGAGGCGGCCTAAGCCGCGGGAAACTGGAGCTCGAAAGCCGCGCCTTCGTCGGTCGGCTTCAGTTCGATCGAGCCGCCATGGCTCGCCATCACCGCGCGCGCAATCGCAAGCCCCATTCCGGTACCGCCCGACTCCCGTCGGGTGGTGAAGAAGGCATCAAAGATCCTGTCGCGGTTCGGCGCCGAGATCGGCTCACCGTCATTGCTCACCGTCAGTCGCACCGTCGTGCGCTCGTCGACCGCTTCCAGCCTGATATGTCTGGCGCGATGCCGCATCGCATTATCGGCGAGGTGCGACAGCACGATCATCGCCTTCTCGCCGGACATGCCGATTGACCGGTCGAGGCTGCCCGTCGCGGAGATGGTGCCGGCCGGAAAACGGCTTTTGAGGTCGCCGATGACGGGTCCCAGCTCGGTGCGCTCGTTCTGCGGCAGGCTTTCGGCTCGCGCCAGCTCACGCAGCCGCTGCGCCATCGCCTCCAGCCGCTCGGCATCGGAGAGGATATTGGCGACGAACGTCTTCTGCTCGGCCGGGGTCAGGCTGTCGGGCTTGCCTTGCAGCGAATCCTGCAACAGCTCGGCCGCGCCCTTAATCGAGGTCAGCGGCGATTTCAGCTCATGGGTCAGGTGCGCCGAGAACGTTGCGATGTAATCCGATCGCCGCGCAAGCTGCTCGGCCATGCCAAGGAAGCTGTGCGAGAGCTGGGCGAATTCGCGCGTGCCGTAGTGTTTCAGCGGCCGGAATGCCTCGCGGTCGCCGCGGCCGATCCGGGCCGCGCGGTCGATCAACTCGCGCATCGGCAGCGTGATGGTCCGGGAGAACACGAGGCCGATCGCGATCGTGCCGAGGATGACAGCGAGCCCCGCCAGGATGAACTTGCCGCGCTCCTGGTAGAGAAGGTCGAAGATGTTGCTCGGCGTGCGCGTTGCATAGACCACGCCGGCGACGCGGTTGTTGACGATGACGGGCATTGCCGAGAACACATGCACGCCGAGGCCGCGGCTGAAGGAATAGATCGGCGGCGGCGGCTTGTCCGGCACGCGGTTGCGCAGCGTGGCCCGGTATTGTCCGTGCAATGCCTCAGCGACTTCCTCGATATGGGCGAGCGACTGCCCCACCTCCTGGCGGCCCGCAATCACCACGCCGTTGGGATCGAGGATCCGAAAGCCGGCGAGCGTCACCTTCTGCGTGTCGCGGATGATCGGCGTCAGCCTGGCCCCGATCTCGGCATAGGCCTGATCCGCCGGCCGTGTCGCGGGCATCGCGTCAGGCCGCCGCCGCAACAGATCGTTTGCGGTCAGGTCGAGCGCGGGACGGATCGGCGTGAACTGGTCGCCGGGATCGGGCAGGACGCCGGGCGCCACCTCGGGGCCGAGCGCGATGCCGCCGTCGAGCCGTGCCAAAACCTCCTGCGCATAGATCGTCGCGATCACCCGGCTCTGCGCGATCAGCTCGGCCTGGGTCTGGCGGATGAGCTGGTTGTCGTAGAGGCGGAAGAAGAACAGTCCGACCAGCGGCAGCACGGCGACCGTCGCCAGCACCGCAAAGATCACGAGCCCGAGCGAGGGCCGCCACTTGTCGGGCGCGGAGCTCATGCCTCTTTCTCGCAGCGCCCGAGCTTGAAGCCGACACCGTGAATGGTCTCGATCACGCTGTCGCAGCTCTGCGCCGCAAGCTTGGCGCGGATGTTGCGGATGTGGCTGTCGATGGTGCGGTCGGAGACGTGGATGTTGAGCTGATAGGCTGCCCGCATCAATTGCTCGCGGCTATAGACCGAGGTCGGCCGCGTCAGGAACGCACGCAGGATGTCGAACTCGATCGCGGTCAGCTTAAGCGGGACGCCCGCAAAGGACGCGACATGCTGCTCGGGATCGACCAGGAGGCCGCCTTGCGAGAGCGCGACCGAGCCTGTCTTGGCGTCGCCGTTACGGGGGCTCAGTCGTCGCAGGATGACATTGACGCGCGCAACCAGCTCGCGCGGGCTGAACGGCTTCGTCACATAGTCATCGCCGCCGATCTCGAGGCCGAGCACACGGTCGATCTCCTCGTCGCGCGCGGACAGGAACAGGATCGGCACGTCGGAGGATTTACGCACTTCGCGGCAGACCTCGAGCCCGTCGAATTCGGGCATGCCGATGTCGAGCACGATCAGGTCGGGCTTGTCGGCGGCAAAGCGGCTGAGCGCCTCCTTGCCGTCGCGCGCCTCGATCACGTCCATGCTGGCCTTCTTCAGCGCCACGCGGATGACTTCGCGAATGTGGCCCTCGTCGTCGACGATGAGAATGCGATACGCCAAAGATGTCTCCGCGTCCTCAACCCGCCGCCTGGCTCTTCGCCCGCGCGTCCAGCCGGCGCTGCAGGCGCCAGCTCCGGAAGCTCCAGGCGCGCCAGGACCTGATGTCCTGGCGTTGCAGTTCTACAAGCCGGTCGCGGCGCGACACAAGGCAGGTCTCGTTGGCCCTGTTCCGGATTTGGATGACCTTGTCGATCGCAGGTAGCGCCTGCGGTCCGAGCGTGAGCAGGTAGTTGGTGTCGATCTGCACGCCCTTCCCCGACATTTCCTGGCTGTGGCTCAGATTGTAGTCGGCGATGATGGCATCGAAGTTCACGAGCGCGCAGGCATAGAGCACGATCGTTAACGCGGTCAGATTGACGCCGATCAGCCACTGGTTGGAGCGGTCGAGCACTATGCGGGCGAGGATCAGGACGAGCCCGAGCGCCACCAGTCCCATCCAGATGAAGGCCGCGATGCGCCAATAGGTCAGGAGATAGATGTCGACATAGAGGTCGAGCCGGAGAATGGAGGAGAGGACCAGAAGCACGTTCTGTCCGACCCAGAGATAGACCAGCGACCGGATCACCGTCGATTTCTCGGCCGGACCTCCCGGCCGCATCGCGGCGAGCACGAAACCGGCTGCGAGCAGCGCGGTGGCGATCAGCGGATAGGCTCCGCGATGGGCGTAGGCCGCGTAAGTAACGCCAGCTGGCAGCGCGGCATGGCCCCAGAGATAAATGGCATCGAGGATCGATTGCGCCGCGAACAGCAGATTGAACAGGATCAGCGCGCGCAGGATCGTGGGCGCGCCGAGCAGCTCGATACGGTCGGTGGGAGCGGCCGGCTCCTGTTCGGCCGGCTCGGCAGCCGCCGCCGCAGCGTGGCTCCTGCGCCGCCACTGCACATGGATGAACGGCCAGACCAGCGCGACGATCAGCGTCCAGAACAGAATCCGCCAGATGCTGAGATGGTCGAGGATGAGCTTTGGATTGAGCAGATCGACCCATTGCTCGATCAAGGGATTAGCGGCCGTGAACAGTGCGATGAAGACGATGCCGAGAACGGCGGGGACGAACCAGACCGCGATGCCGCGTGTAAAACCGGTGAGATCGAAGATCTGGAGCACGTCGCGGAAGATTCTGAACGGGCCGAACAGAAACAGATTGCGCAATGCGCGGGCGCGGTCGGCGAATGCGGTGGTATCCGGATTGGTCGCAAGCAGCAGGCCGATTGCAAATGCCATGACGAGGAGCAGGACCGAAAGCAGAGAGACCTCCTCGATGACGGGCACGAGGCCCACGATCACGATGATGCCGCCGAGCGCCGCGCGTCGGAGGTCCAGCGTCGCATGATTGGCGAGCCAGGACGCGCTGGCGATGGCCACAGCAAAGATGGCGAGCGAGATCCCGATTCGCTCGTCGTAGAACAGCCAGTCGGCGAGGGTAACGAGCGCCAGCGCCATCGTAAGCCTGGCCGGAACGGCTGATCTCTGGATCGGGCGGATGTCGGAGGCGGCGACTGATGCCGGGCTTGTCATCTCGAAGACCTTCTCATGGATAGTGACGGCATGAGCTTGAACGGGCGATGTGCAGATGTCGGGAATGCGCTCTGCACGTCTTCAGGTGTTTCGTGCAGTTTTCGTGCAGGCGCGGTTTCACCACTCGCGCTGCGCAAAGCGCTTTGATAGGGCGAAGCATCCTTTGCTTCGCAGATGTCGTCTCCCATGCAATTCACGCGTCGTATCGGCCTGATCCTTCTCTGGCTGGCCCCGCTCGCTCTCGCCTTCGCTGCGGCGAACAAGAACGATCCCTATCTGGTCGTGCTGCGTGGCGCGGGAAACATTACACTCGTCGTTCTGAGCATCGCGATCGCCATCGTCCTCTTTCGCCGCGGGCATTGGCAGCGAGCTCCCGGCAGGCTGCTCGTCGTGCTCTGGTGCCTGCCGCCGCTCCTGATGTCAGCCGCGCATCTAAGGTTCGAGCTGCGCAAGCATGAGGTCCTGCACGCAAGCCGCGCGAAGGTGCGCCAGCTCGGACCGCATTTCATCGTCGGTTATTCGTCGTTTCCCGAGGTCGCACGCCTGGCCGAGCAGGGCCTGATCGGCGGCATCTACATCACCCGGCACAACATCAGGCGGAGGACAGTTGATGAACTCCGGATCGAGATTGCGGCCCTCCAGGACAAGCGGCGCGCAGCGGGCCTGGCGCCGCTGATCGTGACGGCCGACCAGGAGGGCGGCATCGTCGGCCATCTCTCGCCGCCGCTGACGAAAGTGCCGGCGCTGGCAACGCTGGCTGAGCTTCCGCCGGAGGCGCGCAAGGCCAAGGCGGAGGAGTTCGGCCGCACGCATGGGCGCGAGCTGGCGGCGCTCGGCGTCAATCTCAACCTTGCGCCGGTGCTCGATCTGAAGCCTCCGGTCCGGCGCAACCGGCTCGATTTCCATACCCTGATCGGCCAGCGCGCCATCGCCAGCGATCCCGCCGTGGTCGGCGAGATTGCGGGCGCCTATGTGCAGGGTTTGGAGGCGTCAGGCGTCGGCGCGACGCTGAAGCACTTCCCGGGCATCGGCCGCGTGCGCACCGACACGCATCATTTCGCAGCCAATCTCGACACGCCGATCGAGGAGCTGGAAGCCTCCGACTGGCGTCCCTTCAAGGAGGTGCTCGGGCAGTCGCGCGCCGCGCTCATGGTCGGTCATGTCACGCTGACCGCAGTCGATCCTGATCGCGCCGCCTCGCATTCAAGGCGCGTCGTCCAGGGCATCCTTCGCGACAAATGGAATTACCAGGGTGTCGTCATGACCGACGACCTCGTGATGGGCGCGATCTACCAGCACGACGTCTGCAAGGCTGTGGTCGAGGCGATGAACGCCGGCGTCGATCTCCTGCTCGTCGCCTATGACGGCGCGCAGTTTTACCGGGTCTTTGATTGCGCGCTGGATGGGGCGCGACAGGGCAGGCTCGACGCAGCGATGCTGCGTGCCAGCGAAGGCCGGATCGGAAAAGCGTTTCCGGGAGATTAGGTCCGCGAACGCGGCATGATCAGTGCTGCAAACATGTCCCCACAAAACTCAACCTGAATGATGTGTCACCCTGTCGCATCAACCGATTTCCTGCCAGAAAGCATTGGTGGTTTGGGGCGTGGCTGGGGCTGGGAATGCGTGGTTGTGCAATAGTTGGCACTGCATTGGTTTCGATTGCTGGATTTGCAGGCGCGGCAGCCGCCGCTGATCTTCGATTGAAGGCGCCGGTGGTGCCCACGGCATTCACCTGGACCGGCTGCTTTGCTGGTGTTCATGCCGGCGCAGCCATCAGCTATGACAAGATACGGAGCTCAGGCGACTTCAGCTCCGTCGGTTTCATCGGCGGCGGGCAGATCGGCTGCGATTACCAGTTTGCGTCGGTCTGGGTCGTTGGCGTCGAAGGCCGGGCTGCCTGGTCCAGCCTGACGAGCAAGACTCCCGGCACCGGCGCTGACCGGATCACGGGGCTGACTTTTCCGACGCAGTTCACGGTCAGCAATGACTTTCTCGCGTCGGCGACTGCGCGCTTAGGCTACAGCTTTGCTGACCGGTGGCTGGTTTACGCGAGAGGCGGCGTCGCCTGGGCCCACGAGAAGGCCGATATCGCCTTCACACCCCCGCTTCTGGGATTTGTGGTCGATCCCAGGGGGAGTGCGACCTGGACCGGCTGGACGGCCGGCACGGGCGTCGATTGGGCGTTCGCCCCGCACTGGTCGACGAACTTCGAATACGACTACTATGACTTCGGCGCCAATGACTTTACGCTGACCGATACCGTCAACAGAGTGACCTTCACCGGAAACCTGAAGGATCGAATCCACACAGTGACGGTTGGCGTGAACTATCACTTCTGACGGCTGTTCGAGCCCTACGGCGTGACTGCGCCCCGCGTCACCGCGCGCGGTGCGGTCAGCTCCTTCCAGGTCGAATTGGCGACATGCACCGGCGAGAACGCTGGCCGTTCGATATAGCGGCCGTCGCCTGCTTCGGCGCGCAGGTTGCCGTTCTTCCAGACGATCCGGCCGCGTGAGATCGTCGCGGCCGGTCCGCCCGTACATTCGAATCCCTCGAAGACGTTATAGTCGATGCGGCTCATCTGCCGCTTCGCGCTGATCGTCTTGGTTGCCTTGGGGTCCCACACGACGAGGTCGGCATCCGAGCCGACGGCGACCGCGCCCTTGCGCGGGTAGATGTTGAGGATGCGGGCGATGTTGGCCGAGGTCACCGCGACGAACTCTTCCTTCGTCAACCGCCCGGTCGTAACACCCGCGGTCCACAGCAGGGCCAGGCGGTCTTCGAGTCCGCCGGTGCCGTTGGGGATCTTGCGGAAGTCCTCGAGTCCGAACCGTTTCTGCTCGGTCGTGAAGGCGCAGTGGTCGGTCGCGACTACCTGGAGCGAGCCGGATTGCAGGCCGGCCCACAGGCTGTCCTGGTGCGACTTGTCGCGGAACGGCGGCGACATCACGCGCTGCGCGGAATGATCCCAGTCCTTGCTGGCATATTCGCCGGCATCCAGCAGCAGATGCTGGATCAACGGCTCGCCATAGACGCGTTTTCCCGCCGCGCGCGCCCGTGCGATCGCCTCGTGCGCTTCGCGGCAACTGGTGTGGACGATGTAGACCGGCGTTCCCGTCATGTCGGCGATCATGATGGCGCGGTTGGTGGCTTCACCCTCCACCTCCGGCGGCCGCGAATAGGCATGGCCTTCGGGGCCGGTGATGCCGCGCGCAATCAACGCCTCCTGCATCAGCGCGATGACGTCGCCGTTCTCCGCGTGCACCACTGGCATGGCCCCGAGATGGGCGCAGCGCGCGAACGAGTTATAGAGCTCGTCGTCGTTCACCATCAGTGCGCCCTTGTAGGCCATGAAGTGCTTGAAGGTATTGATGCCGTAGGTTTTGACCACGGTCTCCATCTCGTCGAAAATCTGCTTCGACCATGACGTCACCGCCATGTGGAAGCCGTAGTCGCTTGCCGCCTTCTCGGATTTGTGCCGCCACTCCTGATAGGCCGCGAGCATCGACTGGCCGGGATCTGGCAGGCAGAAATCCACCACCATGGTGGTGCCGCCGGTCAGCGCCGCCTTCGTGCCGGACTCGAAATCATCGGCCGTGACCGTGCCCATGAACGGCATTTCGAGATGGGTGTGCGGATCGATGCCGCCCGGCATCACGAAGCAGCCCCCGGCGTCGATCATTTCAGTACCCGCCGGCGCATCGACCGATGCGCCAACCGCGACGATGGTGTCTCCGTCGACCAGCACGTCCGCACGGCGCGAATGATCATGATTGACGACGGTGCCACCGCGAATGAGGAGGGGCATAGGGGACTCCGGGGAAGAAGAAGGGTTGGATGCTGTGGGAAGGTAAGCCCAGGGAACGCAATGCAATAGACGAAATTTTAGTCAATCGCTGGAGCGTTCTTGAGCGTGTGGTTCCTGGGGAACGCGTGTTGCGTGTGCGAAGGCACATCTCGGGCGTGGTCGCGGTGGAGCGCCGCGAGGAGCTACAGAAGGCGCGTATGTCGCGGAAACCTTCCGGTGCATGCCGAAGACAGCTATGTGATAGTTGAGCTTTGAACCGGCTTTGCCGATTGTGATTTCGACGCGGGTGCGATAAGGCTCGCCCGCATTCATGGCGGAGATGAGCTTTGTCGAAACAATCCTTGCGCGAGGAGGCCGAGCGCCTGATCCGCGAGACGATGGAAAAGAAGAACATCGTCGTCAAGCAGGGCACGACCCGCATCGAGACGCTCTGCGGCAAGTGCGGCGCGCCGAACCGGGTCCAGGCCCCCAAGGGCCAGACCCGCGTCAAGTTCGCCTGCAAGCAATGCGGGCACCAGCAAGAGACGCTGTAGGCGGCCTCGCCTAGTTGCCCTTCACGAACTGCGCAAACGCATCCGCATAGTCCGGATGCCAGCGCGACAGCGGCGGCCGGTTCTCGACGATGTCACCGGCGGCCCACAACATGCGCTTTTCGTCGAGTTCGCGCGGCACGTCGTTGTCAGGGCAGAGGATGTAGAAGTCGCCGGCCTCGAGCCTCGTCATCATGAAATCGACCGTTTGTTCCGGCGTCCAGGCGCCGGCGGGCTTCTCGGTGCGGCCGCGCGCGGTGAGGCCGGTGAAGACGAAGCCGGGGATCAAGAGGTGCGCCGTGATGCGGCAATCCCTGGTGTTTCGCAGTTCGTGCTGGAGCGCCTCGGTGAACGCCTTCACGCCGGCCTTCGAGACGTTGTAGGCGGGATCGCCCGGCGGCGTGGTGATGCCCTGCTTCGATCCGGTGTTGATGATGAGGCCGGCCTTGCCGCGCGCGATCATGCTGGGTGCAAAGATGCGTGCACCGTTGATGATGCCCCACATGTTGACGTCGATGATGCGCTGCCAGGTGTCAGGCTCGCCGAACATCGTGCTGCCCGGCTGGATGCCGGCATTGTTCATCAGCACGTCCGTTCCGCCGAAGCGGTTCTGCACGGCGGCTTCCAGTTCCGTCAGGCTCTGCGGCCGGCTGACATCGACAACGGCAGTCATCACATGATCGCTGCCGCTGGGCGCGATCGATGACAGTTTTGTTTCGACCTGCGTCAGCCGTACGGAATCGACGTCGGCGATGCAGACCTTCATCCCGAGCCTTGCAAACTGTTCCGCGGCGGCGAGTCCGATGCCGGCTGCACCACCCGTTATCACGGCAACGTTATTGGCTGACAGGGCAGGGTGCGGCATGGGGATACTCCGGATCACGGCGCGCGGGGTGAGAAGGCTCGACCTATAGCACGGCAATCTTGCGACCATGCACAAGTCGGCATGGGAGGTCTTCGTTCCGCACCGGCTTTACGCCCATCCGACACCGCTGTATTTTCGCCAACCTAACGATCCCGCCCAGATCGAACCCAATCAAGTCAGTCAGAGGAGTGCAGCCATGGCTGTGTCGCAAGCTATTCCGATCACGCGCCATCCGTTCGCCAACGGGTCCTACAAGCAGATGCTGATCGACGGCAAATGGGTCGATGCGGCCTCGGGCAAGCGCTTCGAGACCCGTAACCCCGCGACCGGCGAACTGCTCGCAACTGTCGCCGAGGGCGACAAGGAAGACATCGATCGCGCGGTTGCGGCCGCGCGCCGCGCTTTCGAGGGGGCGTGGAGCAAGGTCAAGCCGTTCGAGCGACAGAACCTGCTGCTCAAGCTCGCCGATCTCATCGAGAAGAATTTTGACGAATTGGCGCAGCTCGATACGCTCGACATGGGTGCGCCCGTCAGCCGCACCCGCTCCTACAAGCTGCGCGTGCTCGGCATGCTCCGCTACTATGCAGGGCAGACGACCGCGATCCATGGCGAGACCATCGAGAACTCGCTGCCCGGCGAGATCTTCTCCTACACGCTGAAGGAGCCGGTCGGCGTCGTCGGCGCCATCATCCCATGGAACGGCCCGTTCACCGCGACGATCTGGAAGATCGGACCTGCGATCGCGACCGGCTGCACCGTGGTGCTGAAGCCCGCGGAGGAAGCGCCGCTGACCTCGCTGCGCATCGCCGAACTCGCGCTGGAAGCCGGCGTGCCGCCCGGCGTCATCAGCGTCGTGCCGGGCTATGGCGAGACCGCGGGAGCCGCGCTCGCCTCGCACCACGACGTCGACAAGGTCGCCTTCACCGGCTCGCACGTCACGGGCCAGTCGATCATTCGTGCTTCGGCCGGCAACCTGAAGCGCGTTTCGCTCGAGCTCGGCGGCAAGTCGCCGGACATCGTGTTTGCCGATGCCGATCTCGACGCTGCCGTGCCGGGCGCTGCGATGGCGGTGTTCGCCAATTCCGGACAGATTTGCAGCGCCGGCACGCGGCTGTTCGTCGAGCAGGCGATCTATGACGAGTTCGTCGGCCGCGTCGCGGAGTTCGGCAAGAAGCTGCAAGTCGGCAACGGCCTTGATCCCAACACCCAGATCGGCCCGCTCGTCTCCGAACAGCAGCTCGAGCGCGTCACCGGCTATCTCGATGTCGGCCAGAAGGAAGGCGCGAAGGCGCTCGCCGGCGGCGGCCGCGTGACCGAAGGCGCGCTCGCCAAGGGCTACTTCGTTTCGCCGACCGTGTTCGCGGGCGTCCAGGACAACATGCGCATCGCGCAGGAGGAGATCTTCGGTCCCGTGATCTCCGCGATCGCGTTCAAGGACATGGACGAGCTCGTCAAGCGTGCCAATGCGACGATGTTCGGCCTCGGCTCGGGCCTGTGGACCCGCGACGTCAGCAAGGCGCATCACGTAGCCAAGTCGCTGCGCGCCGGCTCGGTGTGGGTCAACTGCTACCAGGCGATGGACCCGGCGGTGCCCTTTGGCGGCTACAAGATGAGCGGCTATGGCCGCGAATCCGGCAAGCAGCACGTCGAGGAATATCTCAACGTGAAGGCCGTCTGGATCAAGACGGCGTAGCGATCACTGCTGTCCCGCATCTCGCGGGACGGAAAATTCTCTTTCTAGGGGCGGCACCTTTTCCGGTTGCCGCCCCTCGCTATATGATCCGTATCCTTCCATAGCCATTTGGGGCCAGCATGAAATTCCCGGCGTTGTTTCAACCGTTGCAGGTCGGTCCGTACAAGCTTGCGCATCGTGTCGCGATGGCGCCGTTGACGCGCATGCGGGCCGAGCGCGAGAGCTTTGCGCCACGGTCGCTCAACGCTGAATATTACGGCCAGCGTGCGACGAAAGGCGGCCTCATCATCGCCGAGGCTTCGCCGGTGCTCTCGCACGGCCGCGGCAATCCCGCTACGCCCGGCATCTATTCAGACGCGCAGGTGGCGGGCTGGCGCGAGGTGGTCGATGCCGTGCATGCCAAGGGCGGCATCATCTTCCTTCAACTCTGGCATGTCGGTCGCGTCTCGCACTCGTCCTTCCATGGCGGCGAGCTGCCGGTTGCGCCCTCCGCGATTCCGATCAGGGCCGAGGGCATGATGGCGATGACCGCCGATGGCAAGATCGCCGATTATGAGACGCCGCGCGCGCTCGAAACCGAAGATGTCAAGAGCATCGTCGAGGCGTTCCGGCAGGCTGCGAAGAACGCGCTCGCCGCGGGCTTCGACGGCGTCGAGATCCACGGCGCCAACGGCTATCTGCTCGAGCAGTTCTTGCAGTCGCGCAGCAATCAGCGCACCGACCAGTATGGCGGCTCGATCGAGAACCGCGCGCGCCTGCTGCTCGAGGTCACGCAGGCCGCTATCGACGTCTGGGGCGCGAACCGTGTCGGCGTGCGGCTGTCGCCCTACGGCATCGCCAATGATTCCGGTGAGCCGGATCCGATGCCGCTCTACACGCATGTCGTGAAGGCGTTCGACAAGCTTGGCCTCGCCTATCTTCATGTCATCGAGCCCCGTTCCAGCGGCGCCGGCCGCGCCGACGTCAACTGGCAGAACGTGCCGTCGGCCATGGTGCTGTTCCGACCGCTCTATAGCGGCGTCCTGATCGCTGCCGGCGGCTTCACCGGCGAAACGGCGAATGCCGCGATCGCCGACGGCAACGCCGACATCGTCGCATTCGGTCGCATCTTCATCTCCAACCCCGATCTGCCGCGCCGCCTCCAGCACGACTATCCGATCACACCCTACAACCGCGCGACGTTCTACGGCGGCGAAGAGAAGGGGTACACGGATTATCCCGCGTATGATGAGCTGACGCCGGCATGACGCCGCCTTAGCCCGGATGGAGCGCAGCGAAATCCGGGTCTTCACCCAGCGTATCGGGCCCCCCGGATTACGCTTCGCTCCCTCCGGGGTGCGGTCTACATTTGATTTTTCCGACGGAAACCCCAATCTCCGTCATTGCGAACGCAGCGAAGCAATCCAGAGTCTTTCCGCGGCTGCATCCTGGATTGCTTCGCTGCGCTCGCAAGGACGATGAGGAAGCACCATGGCCAAAGCCGCAGTCGCCGCAGGAACTGCCACCGGGCAATGCCTGTGCGGCAAGGTCACCTTCGAGATCGACGTGCCGGCGCGCTGGGCATGGCATGATCACTCAGCATCCAGCCGCCGCGCGCATGGCGCGGCCTATGCGACCTACGTCGGAAGCTGGAAGAAGCGTTTTCGCATCACGTCGGGAAAGAGCACGATGACCCGCTATGAGGACAAGGCGACCAAGACCGCGCGCAGCTTCTGCTCCCAGTGCGGCACGCCGATCGCTTATGAGCGCCCGCGCGACCCGCACATGGTCAACATCCCCCGCGCACTCTTCAACGAGCGCACCGGCCGCCAGCCACTCTATCACATCGCGATCGAAGAGCTGCAGGAATGGGCCTATACCGGCGAGCCGCTGGTGCCGCTGAAAGGTTTCCCGGGCGTGGTCTGGCAGCGCTCGAAAAAGAAGAACCGCGCTAGCGGCGAGGACCCTTTTGAGCTCGGCCGCGAGGAGGGGCTTTAGCCTTTGCGGCGCCCTTGGATTTGGCTGAAGCAGCCTTCCTTGGCGCCATTGTGCGTCCTGCGGTCTTTGCCGGCATCGCGGCGACGAACTCGAGCCCGCGCTTGATCCATTTCTTCAACTCGGCTTCGGTCTGGTAGCCCTCTGGCGCGACGCGCACGAAGCCGCTCATGATGCGCCCGCGCATTTCCATCGGGCTCGTGTACGGCTCCTGCAGCATGCGCGCATGCGCCTCCGGGCCGACGCGGATCAGCATCCCGCCGCGCCCGCTCACGGTGCAGCACATGGTGTTGTTCACCATGAAGCAGAGGCCGCCCATCATCTTCTTTTCCGCCAAGTAGCGCTGGCCCGCCAGCAATTTGCGCACGCGCGCGGCGGTGTTCTCGTCATAGGCCATCGTGTCCCCCTGTGCAGGTTTACGCCCGGGCATGCTCCCAGCTTACGCGCATCTGCGCAACGCAGCCATGACTGCGCTTCCTTGCGCCGTGCTCGCGACTTCGGCCATCATGCGCGACCCTTCGGCAACGTCCGCGAGATCAGGAGGAAACATGAAGAACCGCATCACCGGCCGCTCCGCCTTTCTTGCGCTGCTGAGGGATGAAGGCATCACGCATCTGTTCGGCAATCCCGGCACCACCGAATTGCCGATCATGCATGCGCTGAAGGACCATCCCGATCTCACCTATGTGATGGCGATGCAGGAAAGCCTGGTGGTCGCGATCGCCGACGGCTTTAGCCGGGCCTCCGGACAACTCGTCGCCTGCAACGTCCATGTCGCGCCCGGGCTCGGCAATGCGATGGGCTCGCTCTACAACGCGCAGTTCACGGGCACGCCGATGATCTTGACCGCGGGCCAGCAGGAGCAGGGCCACGGCCTGATGGAGCCGGTGCTCTATGGTCCGCTGGTGCGGATGGCCGAGCCGCTCGTGAAATGGGCGGTGGAGGTGACGCGCCTCGAGGATCTGCCGCGCATCGTGCGCCGCGCCGCCAAGGTCGCGACCACGCCGCCTACGGGGCCGGTGTTTATTTCGTTGCCGGGCGATATCCTCAATAGCGAAGCCGGCATTGATCTTGGCCGCTCCACCCGCATCGATGCGCGCACAAGGCCGTCTGATGAGGCGTTGAAGGCATTCGCCGCACGGCTCCTCAAGGCCGAACATCCGGTCATCGTCACGATGGACGAGGTGGTCAAGAGCGACGCGCTGAAGGAAGCCGCCGAGCTCGCGGAGCTCTTGGGCGCTGCCGCCTATCAATCCTCCACGGCCTATGGCGCGCACTTCCTCTCGGAAAGCCCGAGCTTCATGGGCACGCTGGCGCGCGTACAGAAGGCCGCGCGCGATACGCTTGCGCCTTACGATCTGCTCATCGCGCTGGGCGGCGATCCGTTGCGGATGTCGGTCCATAGCGAGGTGGCCCCGCTGCCGGATGGACTTCCTATCGTGCAGGTTGGCCTGGTCGATTGGGAGATCGCCAAGAACTTTGGCGCGGAGATCGCGCTCAAGGCTGACGTGAAGGAAACGCTGCGCGCGCTGGTTCCGGCGCTCAAGGAAATGGGCGGCGCCGCGCTGGAGCGGCACACCAGGGAACGTCTCGCCGAGCTCGCGCCGAAGAACTGGAACGCGCGCCGCGCGGCGCTGGTCGAGCAGATCACGAAGGCGAGGGACCGCACGCCGATCGACCCTGACTGGCTGACGCTGCAAATGGTCGAGGCGATGCCCGACAACGCCATTCTCGTCGACGAGGGCCTCACCTCCGGCCGCCAGATCGCGAGCCTGCGCCCACACCG
Organism: Bradyrhizobium sp. UFLA05-153; assembly: GCF_054185185.1. NCBI lineage: Bacteria > Pseudomonadati > Pseudomonadota > Alphaproteobacteria > Hyphomicrobiales > Nitrobacteraceae > Bradyrhizobium > Bradyrhizobium sp. UFLA05-153. Next base: position 7,520 of record NZ_JBBIAM010000098.1, on the reverse strand, counting down.
CGACCGCTACGGCTATCACGGCCTCGCCTCAGGCGGCATCGGCTGGGGCCTGCCGGCCTCGGTCGGCGTCAGCCTGGCCAACCCCACGCGGCCGGTGGTCTGCTTCTCCGGCGATGGCAGCGCGATGTACTCGATCCAGTCGCTATGGACCGCTGCCCACCACAAGCTGCCGCTGACGATCGTCATCGCCAACAATGGCGGCTACCGCATCATCAAGCAGCGCCTGCTCGCCTTCCACGGCGATGACAATTATGTCGGCATGGATTTCGTCGACCCGCCGGTGGATTTTGCCGGGATCGCGCGGTCACTGGGATGCGAGGCGATCAAGGTGAGTGATCCCACGGAATTGAAGGCAACCTTCGCATCCATCTTCAATCGCCCGGGCACAAAGCTCATCGAAGTGGTGGTGGACGGGAAGGTGTGAGGCAGTATGCCTATGCCTCCTCAACGTCGTCCTGGCGAAGGCCAGGACCCATACCGCGTGATCTCTGTAATGGGCACGATGCTAGTTGCCCTTGTCTTCGCCAAACTTCTCCCTGGGGTAATGGGTCCTGGCTTTCGCCAGGACGACATCGAGACCAAAATCTGAAAAACAACCCCATGCAAAGTAGCCGGTCTACCCCTTCCGCCCCACCCGATAGCCCGCCGCCGGGTGCGGCGCGGTGAGCCGGGCGCGGCCGGGGCCGAACAGCTTTTCCCGCAGCGTGCCCTTGGCATAGTCCGCCTTGTAGCGGCCGCGCCGGGTCAGCTCCGGCACCAACATGTCGGCGATATCCTCGAAATCGCCGGGCGAGATCGCAAACGCCACGTTCAGCCCGTCGACGTCGGTCGCCTCGAACCATTCCTCGATCCTGTCCGCGACCATCTCCGGCGTTCCCACCACGACCGGCCCGGCGCCGCCGACGCCGACATGCTCGATCACGTCGCGCACGGTCCAGACGCGGTCGGGATCGGCGCGGGTGACGTTGTCCATCGCGCTGCGGCCGGCATCGTTCTGCACGTGACGCACCTGCTGGTCGAGCTCGTAGCCGGAGAAATCGACGCCGGTCCAACCGGACATCAAGGCAAGTGCGCCTTCGGGGCTGATGTGGCGGCGGTAGTCGGCGTATTTCTCCTTCGCTTCGGCCTCGGTCCGCCCGAGGATCAGCGTCATCATCGAGAACATCAGGATCTCGGCCGGGTTGCGCCCAAGCTCGGCCGCTGCCTGACGGATGGCAGCAACGCGCGGCGCGATCACTTTTGCCGACGGCCCCGACATGAACACGCATTCGGCGTGCTGGGCCGCGAACTGCCGCCCGCGCGGCGAGGTGCCGGCCTGATAAAGCACGGGCGTGCGTTGCGGCGACGGCTCGCTCAGATGGATGGTGTTGTTGAGGCGGAAGTTCCTGCCCTCATGCGTAACGCGATGCACCTTTGCGGGATCGGTGAAAATGCCGCGCCCGCGGTCACGCAGCACGGCGTCATCCTCCCAGCTTCCTTCCCAGAGCTTGTAGACCACCTCCATATATTCATCCGCGATGTCGTAGCGATCGTCATGCGCGGTCTGCTTGTCCTTGCCGGCGCCGCGCGCGGCGCTGTCGAGATAGCCGGTGACGACGTTCCAGCCGATCCGCCCTTCGGTCAGATGATCGAGCGTCGACATCCGCCGCGCGAAGGGATAGGGCGGCTCGAAGGAGAGGTTGGAGGTGACGCCAAAACCGAGGTTCTGCGTCACCGCTGCCATTGCGGAGAGCAGCAGCAGCGGCTCGTTCGACGGCGTCTGCGCCGCGTTGCGCAATGCGGCATCGGGGCTGTTGCCATAGACGTCATAGACGCCGAGCACGTCGGCAAGGAACAATCCGTCGAAGCGGCCGCGCTCCAGCGTCTTCGCCAGATCGATCCAATAGGGCAGGCGGTTGTATTCGGCGGTGCGGTCGCGCGGATGGGTCCACAGGCCCGGCGATTGATGCGCGACGCAATTCATCGCAAATGCGTTGAGCCGAATTTCTTTTGCCATGCTTGTCCCTCGGCGCCACTATCCCCGGGCTCATCTCGATGGTATCGGTGCCGGGCAGTTGGCCAAGTTCTTGCATTCGGCCGGCCGTTGGCAAGAGTCAATTGTCAACTCCCGCCACTTCCGAAACACTGCGTATCCCGCTACGCTTGTTCCAAATCCAGGCTTGAAAAAGAACGAAATGACCAGAGCTGATGCCATCGCCCGCGCAGTTGAGGATTTTTCATCCGGCGCGTTCCTCGCAGAGCTCGACCGCCGCGTCGCCTATCGTACCGAGAGCCAGAGCGCCTCGCGCGGCACCGAGCTGCGTGCCTATCTGGAACAGGAGATGCGGCCCGCCTTTGCAGCGCTCGACTTCGAGAGCCGGCTGGTGGAATCGCCGAGCGGCAAGGCGCCGTTCCTGATTGCCGAGCATATCGAGAGCGCGTCCGCGCCGACCGTTCTGATCTATGGCCATGGCGACGTCGTCGACGGCATGGAGGGCGAGTGGCGCGACAATCGCGATCCCTGGCGCACGACGACATCGGGTAATCGCGTCTATGGCCGCGGCACCGCCGACAACAAGGGCCAGCACAGCATCAATCTCGCGGCTTTGCGCGCAGTGCGCGCGGCGCGCGGCGGCAAGCTCGGCTTCAATGCCAAGTTCATCGTCGAGATGGGCGAGGAGATCGGCTCGCCCGATCTCGGCAAGGTCTGCGATCTCAATCGCGAGGCGCTGAAGGCTGATCTGTTCATGGCCTCCGACGGGCCGCGCCTCTCGGCTGATCGCCCGACGCTGTTCCTCGGCTGCCGTGGCGGCATCCGCATCCATCTCGACGTCAATTTGCGCGATGGCGGACATCATTCCGGCAATTGGGGCGGCGTACTCGCCAACCCCGCAACGATCCTGGTGAATGCGATTTCCACGCTGGTCGACGGTCACGGCCGCCTTCAGCTCGATGCGCTGAAGCCGCCGCGCCTCACCAACCAGATCCGCAGCTTCCTTGCCGATGTCAAAGTCGAGCCGACCGAAGACGAGCCGGCGCTCGCGCAAGATTGGGGCGAGGACGGACTGTCGGCAGCGGAACGGCTCTTCGCCTGGAACACGCTCGAGGTGCTGGCGATGTCGTCGGGCAATATCGAGAAGCCCGCGAACGCGATCCCGGGCCATGCCAATGCGGTGCTGCAATTGCGCTTCGTTGTCGGCACCAGGATCGACGGCCTCATTGAGGCGATCCGCGCGCATCTCGTCGCAAAGGGATTTCCGATGGTCGAGGTGCGGGCGGCGCAAAGCTTTGTCGCCTCACGCACCGATTTCGACAGCCCCTGGATCAAATGGGCCGCGGACTCCGTGCAAACGACCACCGGCAAGGCGCCCGCGATCCTGCCGAATTTCGGCGGCTCGCTGCCGAACGACGTGTTCTCCGAGATTCTTGGCCTTCCGACGATCTGGGTGCCGCATTCCTATCCCGGCTGTTCCCAGCATGCGCCAAATGAGCACATCCTGCTGCCATTGACCGAGGAGGCGCTGACCGTCATGGCAGGCCTGTTCTGGGACCTCGGGGAGCTACCGCGTCCGCTCGGCTAGGTGAAGGGCTCCGAAAGTCACATTCTAATCCGGCCCGATTTATGCAAGCATCTGGCCGCCATTCCATAAGGGGAGAAAAAAGTGAAACATTTCCGTAACTTCGGCCTCGTGCTCGCCGCCAGCTTGGTCGCGAGCCAGGCCAGTGCCGAGGAGTTGACCGGCACGCTCAAGAACATCAAGGACACTGGCGCGATCACGCTCGGCTTCCGCGACTCCTCGATCCCGTTCTCCTATCTCGACGACAACCAGAAGCCCGTCGGGTTCGCGATGGACATCTGCTACAAGATCGTCGACGCCGTGAAGAAGGAGCTCAAGCTCGACAAGCTGGAGGTCAAGCTCAACCCGGTGACCTCGGCGACCCGTATCCCGCTGATGGCCAATGGCACCATCGACCTCGAATGTGGCTCGACCACCAACAATGCCGAGCGGCAGAAGCAGGTCGCCTTCACCAACACCCACTTCCTGACTGCCAGCCGCTACGTGTTCAAGAAGTCGAGCGGCCTCAAGTCGATCGATGACCTGAAGGGCAAGACGGTGGTCTCGACCGCCGGCACCACCAACATCAAGCAGCTCACCGAAGCCAACGTCGCGAAGGGCCTCGGCGCCAACATCATTCCGGCCAAGGACCATGCCGAGGCCTTCCTGATGGTGGAAACCGATCGCGCCGTCGCCTTCGTGATGGACGACATCCTGCTTGCGAGCCTCGTCGCCGGCTCGAAGAGCCCAGCCGACTATGTGATCTCCAAGGACGCGTTCTCCAAGCCCGAGCCCTATGGCATCATGCTGCGCAAGGACGACGCCGCCTTCAAGAAGGTGGTCGATGCGGCGACCGCCGCGGTCTACACCAGCGGCGAAGGCGAGAAGATCTACAACAAGTGGTTCACGGACAAGATCCCGCCGAAGGGCCTGAACCTCAACACGCCGATCTCGGCCGAATTGAAGAACGAGTTTGCCAAGCCGTCGGATTCGCCGAACCCGGACGACTATAAGTAAGCTTCGATCCCTGGGATCAGGAGTATTGTCCGGCCATTCTGGAGAGGGGAATGGCCGGACATTTGCATAGACGATAGCAGTATCTGTGATTGTCGCGTTCGCGCGGGGGACTCGTGAACTACAATTGGAACTGGAAGATCTTCTTCGAGCCGAACCCGATGGGCACCGGCACCTATCTCGACATGCTGTTGTCGGGACTGCTGCTGACGCTCGAGACCGCGGCGCTGGCCTGGATCATCGCGCTGATCACCGGCTCGATCGTCGGCGTCATGCGCACGCTGCCGTCGAAAGGCGCCTACTGGTTCGGCTTTTGCTGGGTCGAGTTCTTCCGCAACATGCCGCTCTTGGTGCAGCTCTTCCTGTGGTTCTTCGTGCTGCCGGAATTGCTGCCGAGCGCTGCCGGCCTGTGGCTGAAGAAGTTGCCATACGCGCCGTTCTGGACCGCGGCGATCGGCGTCGGCCTGTTCATGTCGGCGCGCGTCGCCGTGCAATTGCAGGCCGGCATCGGCTCGCTGCCGCGCGGGCAGAAGATGGCGGCGACCGCGCTGGGGCTAACGACCGTGCAGGGCTATCGCTACGTGCTGTTGCCGATGGCGTTCCGCATCATCCTGCCGCCGCTGACCTCCGAGTTTCTCAACACCATCAAGAACACCGCGGTGGCCATCACCATCGGCCTGCTGGAACTGACCGGGCAGGCGCGCTCGATGCAGGAATTCTCGTTCCAGGTGTTCGAGGCCTTCACCGCCGCGACCATCCTCTATCTCCTCGTCAACGCCGTCGTCGTGACCGCAATGCGCTTCCTCGAGCGCTGGGTCGCGATCCCCGGCTACATCACGGGGAAATAGCGATGCTCGGCAATTTCGATTTCGATGTTATCCGCCGCGCGCTGCCCTATCTGTTCTATGAGGGCATGACGTTCACGCTGATGCTCACGGCGCTCGCCGCGCTCGGCGGCCTGATCTTCGGCACGGCGATCGCATTGATGCGGCTGTCCGGCTACAAGCTGCTCGGCCGCATCGCGGGGTTCTATGTCGACTTCATGCGCTCGCTGCCGCTGGTGCTCGTCATCTTCTGGTTCTACTTCCTGGTGCCCTATATCGGCCAGTGGCTGACCGGCTCGCCGCGCCCGATCAAGGTCGGCGCGTTCGCCTCCTCGCTCATCACCTTCATCATGTTCGAGGCGGCCTATTTTTCCGAGATCATGCGCGCCGGCATCCAGTCGATCTCGCGCGGGCAGCCGGCAGCGGCCAGCGCTCTCGGCCTGACCTACGCGCAGACCATGCGCTACGTCGTGTTGCCGCAGGCGTTCCGCAACATGCTGCCGGTGCTGCTGACGCAGACCATCGTGCTGTTCCAGGACACCTCGCTGGTCTACGTGCTGTCGATCCCTGATTTCCTCGGCGCCGCCAGCAAGGTCGCGCAGCGCGACGGACGTCTCGTCGAGATGTACCTGTTCGCCGCCGTCGTCTACTTCACCGTCTCCTGTATCGCGTCCTTCGGCGTTCGCCGCCTGCAGTCGCGCATCGCCATCATCCGCTAGAGCCCGTCATGATCGAGATCAGTCACGTCGACAAATGGTACAGCGCCTCGTTCCAGGTGCTGAAGGATTGCACCACCAACGTCGCCAAGGGTGAGGTGGTGGTCGTGTGCGGCCCTTCGGGCTCGGGCAAGTCCACCCTGATCAAATGCGTCAATGCGCTGGAGCCCTTCCAGAAGGGTGATATCACGGTCGACGGCACCAAGGTCAACGATCCCAAGACCGATCTGCCTAAGCTCCGCGCGCGCGTCGGAATGGTGTTCCAGCACTTCGAGCTGTTCCCGCATCTGAAGATCATCGACAATCTCTGCCTTGCGCAGGAGAAGGTGCTGGGGCGGGCTCACGACAAGTCGATGGCCAAGGGCATGCAGCTTCTTGAGCGCGTCGGGTTAAAGGAGCAGGCGCAGAAGTTTCCGGCGCAGCTCTCCGGCGGCCAGCAGCAGCGCGTCGCCATCGCGCGTGCGTTGGCGATGGATCCCATTGCCATGCTGTTCGACGAGCCGACCTCCGCCCTCGACCCCGAGATGATCAGCGAGGTGCTGGACGTCATGGTTGACCTCGCCCGCGAAGGCATGACCATGATGGTCGTCACCCACGAAATGGGCTTTGCCCGCAAGGTCGCCAACCGCGTGATCTTCATGGACCGCGGCGAGATCGTCGAGGATGCCCCGAAGGACGACTTCTTCGGCAAGCCCAGAAGCGACCGCGCTCAGAAGTTCTTGTCGAAGATATTGTCGCATTAACTCTCCCCACCGTCATTCCGGGGCGATGCGAGCATCGAACCAGGAATCTCGAGATTCCGGGTTCATTCGCTGCGCGAATGCCCCGGAATGACGGGGAGTGGGGTTTATCGCCGCCCGCGAATTTCGTATACGAGCAGGCAATTCCCGCATTCCCGACAGGAGACCTGCCTTGGACTCGATCGCTTACGTCAACGGCTCTTTCGTCCCGCTTTCGGACGCCAAAGTCTCGGTCCTCGATCGCGGCTTCCTGTTCGCCGACGGCATCTACGAGGTCTCGGCCGTGCTGGACGGCAAGCTGGTCGACAATGCCTCGCATCTGGCGCGCCTCGAACGCTCCGTCGGCGAGATCAAGCTGAAGCTGCCGGAGACGGTCGAGCGCATCACCGAGCTGCAGAAGGAGCTCATCGCGCGCAATAAGCTTGCCAATGGTCTCGTCTATCTCCAGGTGACACGCGGCGCCGACACGGCGCGCGACTTTCCTTTCCCCAAGGGCGATATCAAGCCGACGCTGGTCATGTTTACTTCCGAGAAGGACATCGTCAATGCGGCCTCGGCCAAGACCGGCATCAACGTCATCACGGTACCCGACATCCGCTGGGAACGGCGCGACATCAAGAGCGTGGCGCTGCTGGCGCAGGTGCTTGCGAAGCAGGCCGCAGCCGAAGCCGGTGCCGGCGAAGCCTGGAT
>NZ_JBBIAM010000097.1:0-36482 GCF_054185185.1 Bradyrhizobium sp. UFLA05-153 | reverse complement strand
GCGCCTGTACAGGTCGACGAGGAAGGCAAGATCCTCCCCGGAAACCTGCGTGAGCAGATCCGCCGCACCGGTGTGACCATCGGATCGCAGGCCCAGGTTTAAGGCACTCTCGATGTACGCTTACGATGAAATCGACCGCACGCTGGTCAACGAGCGGGTCTCGGAATTTCGCGACCAGGTGAAGCGCCGCCTCTCAGGCGAGCTCACCGAGGACGAGTTCAAGATCCTGCGCCTGCAGAACGGCGTCTATCTGCAACTGCACGCCTACATGTTCCGCGTCGCGATCCCCTACGGGACGCTGTCGTCGGAACAATTGCGCCGCCTCGCGCACATCGCGCGTCGCTACGACCGCGGCTATGGCCACTTCACCACGCGGCAGAACATCCAGTTCAACTGGATCAAGCTCGCCGAATTGCCGGATGCGCTCGCCGATCTCGCCGAAGTCGGCATCCATGCGATGCAGACCTCCGGCAACAACATGCGCAACGTCACCTCGGACCAGTGGGCCGGCGTCGCGCCGGGCGAGATCGAGGATCCGCGGATCTGGTCGGAGCTGCTCCGCCAGCACACCACGCTGCATCCGGAGTTCTCGTTCCTGCCGCGCAAATTCAAGATCGCGATCACCGCGTCCGATCACGACCGCGCCGCGATCAAGATCCACGACATCGGCCTGCGCCTCGTCAAGAACGAGAAGGGCGAGACCGGATTCGAGGTGCTGGTCGGCGGCGGGCTCGGCCGCACGCCGTTCATCGCCAAGACCATCAAGCATTTCGTTCATGGCCGCGACATCCTGAGCTATGTCGAGGCGATCTTGCGCGTCTACAACCAGTACGGCCGCCGCGACAACATCTACAAGGCACGTATCAAGATTCTTGTGCACGAGCTCGGCATCGAGAAGTTTTCGCGCGAGGTCGAGGACGAGTGGCAGCACATCCGCAACTCCTCGCTCCAGATCGACGACAGCGTGATCGAGGACATCCGCTCGCGCTTCACCTATCCGGCTTACGAGAAGCTGCCGCATATGCCGGACGAGCTCCGCCAGGCCGCGGCCGATCCGGAGTTCGAGGCGTGGCGGAAGAACTCGGTGGCTCCGCACAAGGTCCAGGGCTACTCGATCGTCACGATCTCGCTGAAGCCGACCGGCGGACCTCCGGGCGATGCCACGGCCGAGCAGATGGACGCGCTCGCCGACCTTGCCGAGAAATACTCGTTCGGCGAGATCCGCGTCGGCCATGAGCAGAACCTGGCGCTGCCGCATGTCGCCAAGCGCGATCTGCCGGCCCTGTGGAAGGCGCTCGACAAGCTCGGGCTGGCCACGCCGAACGTCAACCTGATCACCGACATCATCGCCTGCCCGGGCCTGGATTATTGCTCGCTGGCGAACGCGCGCTCGATCCCGATCGCGCAGGAACTGACGCGCCGCTTTGCCAATCACGAGCTCGCCAACCTGATCGGCCGGCTGCACATCAACATCTCCGGCTGCATCAATGCCTGCGGCCATCACCATGTCGGTCATATCGGTATTCTCGGCGTCGAGAAGAACGGCGAGGAGGTCTACCAGATCACCATCGGCGGCCGCGCCGACGAGAGTGCGGCGCTCGGGACCCTGATCGGGCCCGGCGTGAAGTTCGACGAGGTCGCCGACGTCATCGAGGATGTCGTCGAGGCCTATCTGGCGCTGCGTGAGCGGCCGGAAGAACTCTTTATCGATACCGTGAAGCGCCTCGGCGTCGAACCATTCAAGGAGCGGGTTTATGCCACTCGTTAAGGGCGGAAAGATCGTCGAGGATAGTTTCGTCAAGCTCGACGTCGATGCGCCGCTGCCCGCCGCCGGCGATATCCTGGTACCTGGCGATCGCTTCCTGAAGGATGCGGCCGCCTTGCTCGCGCGTCCCGGCAAGGTCGGCGTGATCTGGCCGAACAACCGCGACATCGACGAGCTGGTGCCGTATCTCGGCAAGCTTGCCGCGGTCGCGCTGGTCTTCCCGACCTTCCGTGACGGTCGCGCCTACAGCCAGTCGCGGCTGCTGCGCGAACGCCACGACTATCGCGGCGAGCTGCGCGCAACGGGCCAAGTGCTGCGTGACCAGTTCGTGTTCATGCTGCGTGCCGGCTTCGATAGCTTCGAGGTGAAGAAGCAGGCCGATGCGGAAGCCTTTACGCAGACCGTGAAGCGCTATTCGGTGTTTTACCAGCCGACCGGCGATGGCCGCATCACGGCGCTGCATCGGCGCATGCAACTGCGCCATTCGGAAGGTGTCGGCACATGAGCGCGATCGCGCCTCAGGAATCATTGCCATCCGCGCCGGCGCTGCCGTCCACCGACGAACTGGATCGCGCGTTGCGCGATGCCTCGCCGGGGGAGGTCGTTGCTGCGGCATTGAAGGTCGTCGGCCGCGAACAATTGGCGGTCGTGTCGTCGTTCGGCACTGAGTCGGCGGCACTGCTCAAGGTGGTGGCCGACGTCGATCCGGCGATCCCGGTGGTCTTCCTCGATACCGGCTGGCTGTTCGAGGAGACGCTCGCCTATCGCGATACATTGATCGCAGCGCTCGGCCTGAAGGATGTGCGCTCGATCACGCCTCTCGAGGAAACGTTGACGCGCGAAGATCCCGACCGCGATCTCTGGTTCTCCAATCCCGACGCCTGCTGCCGGATCCGCAAAGTCGAGCCGCTGGCGCGGGCACTAAAACCGTTCGCCGCATGGATCAACGGCCGCAAGCGTTTTCAGGGCGGCGAGCGTGCCGAGATTGCGGTCGTCGAGGATGACGGCGCGCGGTTGAAGTTCAATCCGTTCGCCAATGTCTCGCGTGACGACATCAAGGCGATCTTCGCGCGTGCCAAATTGCCGCAGCACCCGCTTCAGGCCTCAGGTTTCCTGTCGGTTGGGTGTATGCCTTGCACCAGCCGCGCCGCCGAAGGCGAGGACGAGCGGGCGGGTCGTTGGCGCGGTCGCGCCAAGACAGAATGCGGCATCCACACGATGAAGATTTCGTAGCACAGCCGCGCTACGTCGCCGCAAACAAGAAAATCCGGTTCCGTTGACTTAAGAGCATTTCGACCCGAGTTATGCCCGCATGCCATCGATGACGCCGATGTCGTCGAGGTAAATGGAGATGGATATGATCCGCCGTATCGTTCCGCTCGCGGCAGGCCTCCTCTGGGCAAGCTCGGCTTTCGCTGCTGACATCAACCTCTTGAACGTGTCGTATGATCCGACGCGTGAGCTCTATGTTGAATTCAACAAGGCGTTTGCGACCGCCTATCAGAAGGAGACCGGCAAGAGCGTCGAGATCAAGCAGTCGCATGGCGGCAGCGGATCGCAGGCGCGCGCGGTGATCGACGGACTGCAGGCCGACGTGGTGACGCTCGCGCTCGCCTACGACATCGACGCGATCGCGGCCAAGGGGCTCACCGCTGCCGACTGGCAGAAGCGCCTGCCGCAGAATTCCTCGCCCTATACCTCGACCATCGTGTTCCTGGTGCGCAAGGGCAATCCCAAGGGCATCAAGGACTGGGACGACTTGATCAAGCCAGGCGTTGCCGTGATCACGCCGAACCCGAAGACTTCGGGCGGCGCGCGCTGGAACTACCTTGCCGCCTGGGGCGATGCGCAGAAGAAGTACGGCTCCGTCGACAAGACCAAGGAGTTCATCGGCAAGCTTTACCAGCAGGTGCCGGTGCTCGACACCGGCGCGCGCGGCTCGACTGTGACTTTCGTGGAGCGCGGCGTTGGCGACGTGCTGCTCGCCTGGGAGAACGAGGCGTACCTGGCCCTGAAGGAATTCGGCCCTGAGAAGTTCGAGATCGTGGCACCGCCGCTCTCGATCCTCGCCGAGCCGCCTGTCACGATTGTCGACAAGGTTGCCGACAAGAAGGGCACGCGCAGCGTGGCCGATGCCTATCTGCAATATTGGTATACCAAGGAAGGTCAGGAAATCGCCGCTCGCAATTTCTATCGTCCGCGCGATTCCGAAGTCGCGAAGAAATACGAGAATTCTTTCGCAAAAGTCGAGCTGTTCACGATCGACGACGTTTTCGGCGGGTGGACCAAGGCGCAGAAGGAACATTTCGCCGATGGCGGCGTCTTCGATCAGATCTACAAGAACTGATCGGGCGCTGTCGCAGAGCATGATCCGGAAAAGTGTGAAGCGGTTTTCCGGAAAGATCATGCTCAAACAACAACCTAAAGCGCGATGATGATTCATTCCAATCTCATCGCGCTTTAGGAGGCTTTAGCAGGGGGCCTGGTGAGCGCAATCGCAACACGACGACGGACATTGCCGGGCTTCGGTCTCACGATGGGACTGACGCTGTCCTGGCTGTCGATCATCATCCTGATTCCGCTCGCAGGCCTCTTCCTGCGCACGCTCGAGCTCAGCCCCGAGCAGTTCTGGGCCATTCTCTCCAGCCGCCGGACCCTGAACGCGTTGCGCGTCTCCTTCGGGCTCGCCTTCGCTGCGGCCTGCGTCAATCTCGTGATGGGCAGCATCATCGTCTGGGCGCTGGTGCGCTATCGCTTCCCCGGCCGGCGGCTGTTCGATGCCATCGTCGACGTGCCCTTTGCACTGCCGACCGCGGTCGCCGGCGTTGCGCTGACCTCGCTGTTTGCGGAGAAGGGCTGGCTGGGTGCGCCGCTCGCGGCGCTGGGCATCAAGGTGGCGTTCACGCCGCTCGGCATCTTCATTGCGATGATCTTCATCGGCATCCCCTTCGTGGTGCGCACCGTGCAGCCGGTGCTGCAGGACCTCGATCCCGAGATCGAGGAGGCCGCCGGCAGTCTGGGGGCAAGCCGCTGGCAGACCATCATCCGCGTGATCCTGCCCTCGCTCGGGCCGGCGCTGCTGACGGGCCTGGCGCTCGCCTTCGCGCGCGCCGTCGGTGAGTACGGCTCGGTGATCTTCATCGCCGGCAATCTGCCGAACGTCTCGGAGATCGCGCCGCTCCTCATCGTGATCCGGCTCTCCGAGTTCCGCTATGCCGATGCGACCGCAATTGCGGTCGTCATGCTCATCGTGTCCTTCGTCATCATCTTCGCCGTCAACCGGTTACAGCGCTGGGCGCAGGACCGGATTCCGGTGCATTGAGGGCTGATACGATGACGATGCAGATTGCAGATTCAGTTTCGCTCTCCACGCCCGACGCGAAGGCGCGCCTGCATGCGGTCGCCGCGCGCGAAAACCTTCGTACCGAGCCGAAGGCGGTGCGCATCGCGATCATTTCCGTCGCGGTCCTCTTTCTCACCGTCTTCGTCGTGCTGCCGCTGGTCGTCGTGTTCGCGCAGGCTTTCTCCAAGGGCATCATGGCCTATCTTGCCGCGCTGTCGGAGCCGGAGGCGCTGGCCGCGATCCGACTGACGCTGCTGGTGGCGGCGATTTCGGTCGGCCTCAATCTCGTGTTCGGTCTGGTCGCGGCCTGGGCGATCGCCAAGTTCGAGTTCAGGGGCAAGACCTTCCTGATCACGCTGATCGACCTGCCGTTCTCGGTCAGTCCCGTGATCTCGGGTCTCGTCTTCGTGCTCCTGTTCGGCGCGCAGGGCTATTTCGGCGGCTGGCTGCGTGACCACAACATCCAGATCCTGTTCGCGGTGCCCGGCATTGCGCTTGCGACCACCTTCGTGACTTTCCCGTTCGTTGCGCGCGCGCTGATCCCCTTGATGCAGGAGCAGGGCACGCAGGAGGAGGAGGCTGCGATCTCGCTCGGCGCCTCGGGCCTGCAAACGTTTTTCCGCGTCACCCTGCCGAACATCAAATGGGGCGTGCTCTATGGCGTGCTGCTCTGCGATGCGCGCGCGATGGGCGAGTTCGGCGCGGTCTCCGTCGTCTCCGGCCATATCCGCGGTGAGACCAACACCATGCCGCTCTTGGTCGAGATTCTCTACAACGAATACCAGTTCGTTGCCGCGTTCGCGATCGCCTCGCTGCTCGCGATGCTGGCGCTGATCACCTTGATCGCCAAAACCATTCTCGAACGTCAGCTGGACGAAGGACACGACGCCCGTGACCATTGAAGTCAGGAATCTCGTCAAGAAATTCGGGAGCTTTGCCGCGCTCGACGGCGTCGACCTTAAGGTCGACAATGGCGAGTTGCTCGCGCTGCTCGGGCCGTCCGGTTCCGGCAAGACGACGCTGCTTCGGATCATCGCCGGCCTCGACTGGCCCGACTCCGGCGAAGTCTCCTTCAATGGCGAGGACGCGCTGGCGCGGGGTGCGCGCGAGCGTCATGTCGGTTTCGTGTTCCAGCACTACGCGCTGTTCCGCCACATGACGGTGTTCGAGAACGTCGCCTTCGGCCTGCGCGTGCAGCCGCGTGCGGTTCGGAAGGATGAGGCCGCCATCCGCGCGCGCGTAAAAGAGCTGCTCGATCTCGTGCAGCTCGACTGGCTCGCCGACCGTTATCCGAGCCAGCTTTCGGGCGGCCAGCGCCAGCGTATTGCGCTGGCGCGTGCGCTCGCGATCGAGCCGCGCATCCTGTTGCTCGACGAGCCCTTCGGTGCGCTGGATGCGAAGGTGCGCAAGGAGCTGCGCAAATGGCTGCGCTCGCTGCACCATGAGATCAACGTCACCTCGATCTTCGTCACGCACGACCAGGAGGAGGCGCTCGAAGTCGCCAACCGCGTCGTTGTGATGGACAAGGGCAGGATTGAGCAGATCGGCTCGCCCGATGATGTCTACGACAATCCGGCCACCGCCTTCGTCCATGGTTTCATCGGCGAGTCCATCGTGCTGCCGGTCGAGGTGACGGGCGGCGCGGTACGGCTCGGCGAGCGCCAGCTCAACCTGACAGCCGGAGCGACGGCGTCTGGCGCGTCAAGGCTGTTCGTGCGGCGACACGACATGCTGGTCGGGCCGCCCGGATCGGGCGCCTTCGACGGCGCCGTGCAGCATGTGCGAAATTTTGGTCCCGTTCAGCGGGCCGAGGTTTCCCTGTTCGGTGGCGAGACCATCGAGATCGACGCCCCCCGCGACAAGGAACTGCGACAAGGCGACAGGATCGGCCTTGTACCCCGCCGCTACCGGATCTTTGCGGGTTAGGAAGCCCGTCATTCCTGGGCGTGAGCGCGAACCCGGAATCTCGTGCCACAATCTCGAGATTCCGGGTCTGCGCGTCGCACAGCCCGGAATGACGTCGGTATAATTCTCTGCAAAATTCACCTTTCAGCCACGGTTGGTATGCAACAACGGCCCGTCTTTTTGGGGGCCCTGATTCATGCGCGCTGCGGCCGCAATTCTCATCGCTTTGCTTCTCGCCGGCTGCGCGGGCAACGAAGCGCCGGTCGAACAGCCGTCGATGTATGCCGACATGGCCGTACCAGGCGCGCGGCTCGATGCGCAGGCAGCCGCCGTGATGATCTCGCAGTACCGCCAGAACAACAGCCTCGGTACCCTCATCATCGATCCCGACCTGATGAAACTGGCCGAATCCCAGTCCCAGGCGATGGCGGCCGCCAACAAGATGGACCACGACGTCCGCGCGCCGCTCGCCAAGCGGCTCGCCGCCGGCGGCTATCCGGCGACCGTCGCGGTCGAGAACATCTCGGCCGGCTATCATACGCTGGCGGAAGCATTTTCCGGCTGGCGCGACTCGCCCCCGCACCGGGCCAACATGCTCAAGAGCGGTGTCACAAAATTGGGCATAGCGGCGAGCTATGCTCCGAACACCAAATACAAGGTGTTCTGGACGATGATTCTGGCATCTACCGAGCCCCGATAAGCCAGTCTTGATCCCCAAAACATTGACGCCGCCGTGAACTGGGGTCACGGTGGGCCGCCCTCATTCCATTGATCCCCTCATGACCGATCATCAAGGCCCGGCATCGAACAGAATCCCCGCCAATGCGCAGCGCGTCCTGGTGCTCCAGGGCGGTGGTGCGCTGGGCTCCTATCAAGCGGGCGCCTATCAGTCACTGTGCCATTTCGGCTTCGAGCCGGAATGGGTTGCCGGCATCTCGATCGGCGCGGTCAACGCCGCCATCATTGCCGGCAATGAGGGCCAGACCCGCGTCAAGCGGCTGAAGGAATTCTGGGAGATGGTGTCGGCGCCGGTGCCGTGGAAGCCGATCGGCAAGAGCGATCACAGCCGCGAGCTGTTCAACTCCACGAGTGCGGCGCTGATCGCGACCTTCGGCGTGCCCGGATTCTTCGTCCCGCGCGTTCCGCCCGCGCCGCTCTGGCCGCCGGGCCATCCCGAGGCGGAAAGCTATTACGACACCGGACCGCTGAAGAAGACGCTGGAGCGGCTGGTCGATTTCGACCGCATCAACGATCTGAAGACGCGCCTGTCGGTCGGCGCGGTCGGCGTCACCTCCGGCAACTTCCGCTACTTCGACAATTACGAGTTCAAGAAGCTCGGCAAGAAGATCGGCCCTGAGCACATCATGGCGTCCGGCGCGCTGCCGCCAGGCTTTCCCTCCGTCATCATCGAAGGCGAGCATTACTGGGACGGCGGCATCGCATCCAACACGCCGCTCGACTACGTGCTCGATGCCCAAATCGATCGCGACATGTTGATCTTCCAGGTCGACCTGTTCAGCGCGCGGGGCGAATTGCCGACCTCGCTGCTGGACGCCGCCGAGCGCGAGAAGGACATCCGCTATTCCAGCCGCACGCGGATGAACACCGACAAGAACAAGCAGCTGCACAATGCCCGCAGGGCGGTGCGCGACCTGATCAGCAAATTGCCGGATTATCTGAAGAACGATCCCTCCGTCGAATTCCTCGCCAAGGCGGCGCGTGAAAGTACCGTGACCGTCGTGCACCTGATCTACCGCAGCAAGAACTACGAGTCCTCGTCCAAGGATTACGACTTCTCGCATGTCGCCATGGTCGAGCATTGGGAAGCCGGTGTGCGCGACGTGCATCTGTCGATGCGCCACAAGGATTGGCTCGAAAAGCCGCAATCCGGCGAGACCATGGTGACTTACGATCTCACAGGGGACGTACCCGTGCCCCCGGCCTCAACCAGGAGTGAATGATATGGGTAGCTTGTCAGGCAAGAACGCCGTCGTGACCGGATCGACCAGCGGCATCGGGCTCGCTTATGCGCGTGCCTTTGCTGGCGCCGGCGCCAACGTCGTCATCAATGGTTTCGGCTCGCCCGAGGATATCGAGAAGGAGCGTGCCAAGATCGAGTCCGATTTCAAGGTGAAGGCGATCTATTCGCCCGCCGACATGACCAAGCCTGCCGAGATCGCCGAGATGATCGCGCTCGGCGACAAGACCTTCGGCTCGGTCGACGTCCTCGTCAACAATGCCGGCATCCAGTTCGTCTCGCCGATCGAGGAATTCCCGCTCGAGAAGTGGGACCAGATCATCGCGATCAACCTGTCTTCGGCTTTCCATGCCATCCGCGCCGCGGTGCCCGGCATGAAGAAGAAGGGCTGGGGCCGTATCATCAACACGGCGTCGGCGCATTCGCTGGTCGCCTCGCCCTTCAAGTCGGCCTACGTCTCGGCCAAGCACGGCATCGCCGGCCTCACCAAGACCGTGGCGCTCGAAGTTGCGACCCACAAGATCACCTGCAACTGCATCAGCCCCGGCTATGTCTGGACGCCGCTGGTCGAGAAGCAGATTCCGGACACGATGAAAGCGCGCAATCTGACGCGCGAGCAGGTCATCCATGACGTTCTGCTCGACGCGCAGCCGACGAAAGAGTTCGTCACCTCCGAGCAGGTGGCGGCGCTGGCGCTGTTCCTGTGCAGCGACGATGCCGCGCAGATCACCGGCACCAACCTCTCGATCGACGGCGGCTGGACGGCGGAGTAAATCCACTCTCTGTCATGCCCCGCGAAGGCGGGGCATCCAGTACGCCGCGGCCTATCGATTCAATCACAGCCGTCTCGGAGTAC
The DNA here is from genome assembly GCF_054185185.1 of Bradyrhizobium sp. UFLA05-153. Taxonomy (NCBI): domain Bacteria; kingdom Pseudomonadati; phylum Pseudomonadota; class Alphaproteobacteria; order Hyphomicrobiales; family Nitrobacteraceae; genus Bradyrhizobium; species Bradyrhizobium sp. UFLA05-153. The sequence continues at coordinate 26,635 of NZ_JBBIAM010000097.1, read as the reverse complement.
TGGATCGCCCGGTCCCGTCTCCGCCAAGGCTCCGACGAGGCTCGCGATGCAGGCGCGCCGAAGCTTCAGCGAAGGCGGCAAGCCGGGCGATGACAGCGAGAGTTGTGCGGCCGTTCTGTGTTCAATGCGTCCAGGCCAGCGCGGTCACGATCGCGGACGACAGGTTCAGCTCGGCAAACATGATCTTGCCTGAGACCACGAAGAGGACGCTGGCAAGCGTCAGGCGAAGCACCGTCTCCGGCACGCGCGTCGCGCTGAAGCTGCCGAGCACGATGCCGGGCAGCGAGCCCATCAGCAGCACGCCCATCAGCGCCCAATCCACGTCACCAAGCGCCCAGTGTCCGGTGCCGGCCACCAGCGTCAGCGGGACGGCGTGTGCGATGTCGGAGCCGACGATGGTCGCCATCGGCAGGCGCGGATAGAGCAGGAGCAGCACGGTCACGCCGACCGCGCCGGCACCGACCGACGAAATCGAGACCAGCACGCCCAGCACGGCACCGGTGACCACGGTCGCGATCGCGGTGGCGCGGTCCTCGACGCGCTCGAGCGAGTGGCGCCAGCGATCCATGATCGTCTTGCGGAAGATCAGCGAGGTTGCGGTGAGCAGCAGCGCGAAGCACAGCACCAGATTGACCAGGCTGCGCTCGGTGTCGCTCTTGAGATCGAGCTTCCAAAGCACGAACAACGTCAGCGCACTCGCCGGAATGCTGCCGCACGCTAGCCGCAGCACCGCGGGCCAATGCACGCTGCGCGACCAGCCATGCACCACGCTGCCGCCCGTCTTGGTGCCGGCGGCGTAGAGCAGGTCGGTCCCGACCGCGGTCGACGGGTGGACACCGAACAACAGGATCAGCAGCGGGGTCATCAGCGAGCCGCCGCCAACGCCGGTCATACCGACAAGCAGGCCGACGCCGAATCCTGAAGCGACGTAGAGCGGGTCAATCATGTCTTGGCGAGTCTAGGTTTATCTCGTTGGTCAAGCAATACGCGTAGAATAAAGTTGCTGCTGACGGCAATGCACCGTAGAAAAATAAGAAGAAACCATGCGTGGATTGGAGATTGGTGGTGATTTTTGCCCAAATGTCCCCTCCCCACGAAATGACCGTTTTGCGGTGCAGGGCGAAGTCAAACGAAGAAGGGGCTGAAAAGGTTCCGCTCGGGAGAGGCGTTTTTTGCCGTCTATCGGCCGAACGCCAGCACGTGCAGGCCGAGCCGCTGCCGCACGATCCAAAACAACAGCACGGTCTCGAAGGTGAGGGAGATCGAGGTCGCGGCGGCCGCGCCGTGGCCGCCGAAGCGCGGCACCATTGCGATGCAGAGGATGACGTTCATCACGAAGGCGAGCGCGTAGGCGAGCGCGCAGATCTTCTGGTGACCGAGCATGTTGAGGAGACGCTCGACCGGCCCGATCGCGGCGCGTACCACGAGCCCGATCGCGGCGATGAACATGATGTCGTAGCCGATCACGAATTGCGGTCCGAACAGCCGGAGCAGCGGCTTGCCGAGCGCCAGAAGCACGGCGGTCGCGGCGAGCGAGGGCCAGAAGGTCCAATTGATGGCGTGCGTGACATAGGCCGACAGGCGCGTCTTGTCGCCGAGCGCGTTGTATTCGGCAAAGCGATGCGCCGTCGTTGCCGACATAGCGTAGTGGATGAAGGACACCAGCGCCAGCGTCTTCACCACGGCGAAATAGACGCCGACCTCGTCGGAGGGACGGAATTGCTGGAGCACCAGCACGTCGGTGTAGGACAACAGCAGGTAAAAACTCTCGACCAGCAGGATCGGCAGCGAGATCGCAAGCCAGCCGCCAACGTCGTAGGCCTTGGGGCCGTCCTCGACGTGATCGGCGAGCTTGCGGTTGAGCACCACCATCTGGCCGGTCATGGCGATCCACACCGCAGCCGCACTCGCCACCATCGCGGCGGTCGCGCCGAGATGAAAGCCGAGCAGGAAGGCGGACGCGGTGATGCCGATGATCAGCGCCTGACGAATGATGAATTGCGGCATCAGGCCGAGCTGCATCCAGTCATGCGCGCGCGCAATGCCGTCCTGGGTGTTGGCGACCACGAAGGCCGGCAGCGTCATGCAACCGATATAGAGCGGCAGCCGTGCGGCCGGATCGATCCATGGCGAGAGCAGGAGGACGACGCCGGCGAGCGCAAGCGAGACCAGGGCCGAGACCACGAAGGTCAGCCAGCGGCTGCCGGAGAGGAAGCCGCGCAGCAGCGCGTGTTCGCCGCTGGTGCGGTATTCCGGAATGATTTTCTGTGCGGAAGCCGAGATGCCGAAATCCATCATGCTGCCGAGCAGCAGCACCCAGGTCCAGACATAGACATAGACGCCGTAGTCGGACGTGCCCATCCAGCGCGCCAGTAGGATCTGCGAGAGATAGGCAAGCCCTGCGCTGATCACTCGGATGAGGAAGATGGTACCTGCGAGCCGGCGCGTCAGCGACGCCTCGCTGGTGCCGCCGGTCAACTTGCCGCGCAGCCGCGCAATCAGGCCGGCCGGCCCGGTCCTTGCGGGTTCTGCATCCATCACGGTCACGTCGAGATCCCCAGGCGCCCCGCATGCTGCGGCAGCCTTCCGACTAGCAACCATTCGTTAAGATTTGGTTGGGTGGCCCCCGCGTGGTCGTCCTAGCGCAAACCAGGACCCATTACCCCAGGGATAAGTTATTGGAAGGGAGATAACAGCCACCCTGCCGTCAAGCTGCCGCCGGTGGTAATGGGTCCTGGATCTGCGCTCCGCTTCGCTGCGCTTGTCCAGGACGACGCGACGGGTCAATCGAGGTTGATATTGAACTCGTACGACTTCTCCGGCCCCACCAGCGTGAACTTCAACGCGGCACCGTCGGGCTTGGCGCCGGGCGGCAGGCCGTCGAGTTCGAAGGCGAAGCGCTTGACGCCCGCCGGGCTATGCTCGACGGGTGAGGGGACCGGCAGCGCCCAGTCGGGCGTCGGCCCCTCCACGAACAGGTTGACGTCGCGCCCATCGGGCGTGGCCACGTCGACCAGCACCTTCGTCGCGCCCTCGCGCTTGACGTCGCGGATGGTCAGCGGAACGGGATCGCCGACATTGGCGGGCTTCGGCACCGTGTCGAGCGCCGCGAACAACGCGCCGTCCTCGGTCGAGGCGACGCTGTTGAAGCCGAGCTCGGCGCTGGCCTCGACGGGGATACAGAGCTTTTCGCAGACCGCGTAATTGATTTCGGCGCGCAGGGTCACGGGCTTGTCCGGGACCTTGGCGACGATGCGCAGCGGCAGCACGATCTGGTCGTGATAGCCGATCGAATGGCCACCGGCGCCATCCTCGAATTTCAGCGGCGCCGGCCACAGCACGGTCACAGCTTCGACATTTTCGGACTTGGAGAAGTCGAAACGCGGCGGAACGCCGGAATCGCCAGGCGTGCGCCAATAAGTCTTCCAGCCGTGCTGAAGCTGGAATGCGATGCCGCCGAGCAGCACCGGGCCGCTGCGCGATCCCGCCAAAAGGCGCACGGCGGAATGGCCGTCGCGCTGCCAGGGCGAGGCGTCGTCGGCGCGCGAGGGCTGCGCGGACACGAGCAAGGTTACGGCGACGATGGTCGCGGCGTGCTTGGGAACCATGGTGAGCATAGCACGTCTTTACAGGGTCGGTCCGGCGCAAACCATTGAATTGCTTGTGATGGACGCATCGGAATTGGCTTTGGAATTTGGCTTGGGAGTTAGGCTTGGGGAATTCGGTCCATGCAAGCCTTGATTTGACAGCGGGCAAGCCCGACATCAGGATATGAACCGAGAGGGGAGTGCTTCACCGATGGGTTCTGCAGGCAAGAGAACTGGCGACAGCACCCCGGCGACCGGCCCCGCCGTCCCCAATTCGGCGGGCTATCTCGACGGGCGGCTCTTGATCGCCATGCCGGTCATGGGCGACCCGCGCTTCGAGCGCTCGGTGATCTATCTCTGCGCCCATTCGGCCGAGGGCGCGATGGGCATCATCGTCAATCATCCCGCTGGCAGCATCGATTTTCCGGAGCTGCTGGAGCAACTCGGTATCATCAAGAAGGGCGCGCAGATCGAGCTGCCGGAGAACGCCGAGAGCATGAAGGTATTGCGCGGCGGCCCGGTCGATACGGGGCGCGGCTTCGTGCTGCATTCCAGCGACTTCTACATCGAGAACGCGACGCTGCGAATCGATGACGGTGTCTGCCTCACCGCGACCGTCGACATCCTGCGCGCGATCGCCAACGGCTCCGGCCCGAAGCGTGCCATCCTTGCGCTCGGCTATGCCGGCTGGGCGCCGGGTCAGCTCGAGACCGAGATCCAGAGCAATGGCTGGCTGCATTGCGACGCGGATGCGGATCTGATCTTCGGTGATGACGTCGAAGACAAGTACGCGCGCGCCTTGCGCAAGATCGGCATCGATCCCGGCATGCTCTCGAACGAGGCGGGGCACGCGTAGGTGCGCGCTCGCTGTCACGCCCCGCCACCGGGTCTCGCCTTCGGCGAGCCCGATGACAGGCTCCGGCGGGGCATCCAGTACGCCGTGGCTTATCGATTCTAACACGACCGTCTCGGAGTACTGGATCGCCCGGTCAAGCCGGGCGATGACGCTGTTCATCAGAAAAACCTACTCCGCCGCCTGCTGCTGCACCGTCGGCTCGGTGCCCGCGACCGTCGCGCGGCGCATGTCGCGGGGCTGCGACTGGTCGTAGCGCCGCACGCGGTGCATGGTCTGGCGGTTGTCCCACATCACGAGATCATGCAGCTTCCATTTGTGCAGGTAGACGAATTCTCCTTGCGTCGCGTGCTCGTTGAGATCGCGCAGCAGCAGCCGGCCTTCGGGCACGCTCATGCGCACGATCTTGCCGGCATGTGAGGACAGGTACAGCGACTTGCGGCGATGCACCGGGTGCGTGCGCACCAGGCGCTGCAACACCGGTTTGAACATCGCCTTCTCCTCGTCGCTATATTCGGTGAAGCCGAGCGAGCCGCGCGAATACATCAGCGAATGCTCGCAGATCATATCCTCGATCTCCGCCTTGGTTTCGTCATCGAGCGCGTCATAGGCCGCACGCATGTCGGCGAATTCGGTGTTGCCGCCCTTCGGGTTCACCACGCGCGCCGACAGCAGCGAGAACTTTGCAGGGATTGGGCGAAACGAGCTGTCGGAATGCCAGAGGCAATTGCCGAGATTGAACAGATGCGTGCGGCTGTCTTTCGCCAGCGGTTTGCCGTCCTTGCCGAGATTGCTGACATCGTTCAGGCCAGAGCTGAGACGATAGTCCTTCTCCTTGGTGACGGTGCCGCCGCGCGCGTCCTCGCGCTGGCCGAAGTTCAGCGCAAAAGCCATCTGCTGCTCATCGGTGATGTCCTGGTCGTGAAAAACCAGCACCGCGTATTTGTCCATCGCAGCCTCGATCTGGCGCGCCTCATCCGTCGTGAGCGGCTGGCGCAGATCGAGGCCCGAAACCTCGCCGACAAAATGCTTCTGAAGCTGCCGGATGGCGATCGTCATTGCGATTCTCCTGGCGTTCTCCCGGGGCGTGCGAGCGGTTTGCCCGCTCTGTTGGCGAAAAGGCTATCCGCGCGCCTGCCGATGTCAACGCTGTGCGCGCATGGCTCTCACGCGTTCCGTGCCATCAAGCCGCCGTCGACCGGGATCACCGCGCCGGTCAGGAACGAGGCTGCCGGCAGGCACAGGCTCAAGGTCATGTGCGCGACCTCCTCGGGATCGCCGTAACGCCCGAGTGCGGTGCGGCGCTTGGCGTAGATCGTCTTGTGCTCTTCCGAAATCCGGTCGGTGATCGCGGTGCGGATCGGCCCCGGACAGATGCAGTTCACGGTGATGCCCTCGCGGCCGAGCTCGACGGCGAGTGAGCGCGTCAGGCTCGCAACGCCGCCCTTGGCGGCTGAATAGGGGCTGTGCAGCGCGGTAGCGCCGAGCGCCTCGGTGGAAGCGATGTTGACGATGCGCGGGCTCTTCGATTTGCGCAGGTAGGGCAGGGCGGCGCGGACGATGCGCGGATGCGCCGTCAGCATCACCGCGATACCCTTGGCCCAGGCGTCTTCGTAACTTTCGTCGTCGATCGCGACGCGCACGGAAACGCCGGCATTGTTGACGACGATGTCGAGCCCGCCGAAATGCGCGGCGACGTCGCCCACCACGCGGCTGATCTCCTTGGCGTTGGCAACATCGAGCTTCCACGCCTCGGCAGAGCCGCCGCTCGCGGTGATCTCCCCGGCGACGGCTTGCGCGCCATCCGGCTCGTAGTCGGTCACGGCGACATTGGCGCCTTCCGCGCCGAACACGCGTGCAGTCGCGCGACCCATGCCGCTTGCCGCGCCCGTAATGAGAACGGTCAGTCCCCTGACGGACCGGCTGAGCTGCTTGAACTCTGGCATGCTGCTTCCTCGCGCCTGCTCGCTTATTGTTGTCTCATTGACAAGGCTGGCATCGATCCGCACACACGTCAAACAAAGCAAAAGCAAAGGGAGGCCGCGATGAACGAGCTCGATTTCTCAGGTAAGCAGGTGCTGGTCGTCGGCGGTTCCAGCGGCATCGGTAACGGCATCGCACAGGCCTTTCGTGCCAAGGGCGCGCAAGTCGCGGTCTGCGGCACCCGCGCACATGCGAAGGACTATTCAGCGGAAGAAGGCTCGGATCTCACCGGTCTTGTTTATGCCCAGCTCGATGTCAGCGATGCCAGGGCGATCGACGCGTTCAAGCCGTCGTTCGAACGTCTCGACGTGCTGGTGCTGGCACAGGGCGCGGTGATCTATCGCCGCGGCGAATTCGAGATGGCCGGCTTCCGTAGGGTGCTCGAAGTCAATCTCATGAGCCTGATGGCCTGTGCCACGCGCTTTCATCCCATGCTGCGGGATTCGGGGGGATCGCTGATCATCGTCTCCTCGACTGCGGCCTATCACTCCACCATGGGCAATCCGGCCTACAATGCCTCGAAGACCGGCGCGGTTGGATTGACGCGGACGCTGGGCGAGGCCTGGGCCGAGGACGGCATCCGCATCAACGGCATCGCGCCGGGGCTCGTCGATACCAAGATGACCAAAGTCACGACCTCCAATCCGCAGCGGCTCGAGGGCGCGCTGTCACGCATTCCGCTGCGGCGATTGGGCACGCCGGCTGACATGGCGGGTGCGGCCTTGTTCCTGGCTTCGCCGTTGTCGTCCTACATCATCGGCCAGACCATCGTCGTCGACGGCGGGCTCATTCTCTAAAGCGATTGCGGAACCGCGCTGCGGCTGATCGGTTACTTGGGCTGACCCTCGAGGAGGACCAACATGGACAACGATCGGATTGCCGGATCAGCCAAGGAGTTTGCCGGACGCGTCGAAGGTGCGGTCGGTGAGATGACGGGAGACGCGAAGACGCAGGCCTCGGCCAAGGCGCGCGAAGCGGCCGGCACCGTGCAGAACCTGTACGGCCAGGCGAAGGATGCCGCGCGTGATGCCACGGATAGCGCTGCCGGTTACGCGAAGGGCGCCTATGAAGCTGGCCAGGATACATTCCGCGACGGGACGCAGGCACTTGCAAAGAGAGTGCAGGCGAACCCGATCGGCGCGCTGCTGGTCGCCGGCGGCATCGGCTTTGCGCTCGCGCTGTTGATGTCGCGGCCAGCCCGCCGCCCGCCGCCGCGCTGGCGCTACTACAGCTAGCCTACACGAGCCGACTATCGCGGCGCATAGAATTCCGCCGATCGCCCAACGTTGCCCGGCGGACGCGGGATCGCCGGATTGGGATTCGGATTGCGCGGCGGCTGCGGCGCCAGTTGACGCGGCGGCGATGGCGAACCGAAGCCGAAGAAATCGCGCAACGACGGTGACGGCGTTGCCTGTGCCGGTTGCTGCACCGGCGGCTTCTTCGGCGCGAGCTTTGGCGGGGCGATCGCGGCAGCAGCAGCATTCGGCGCAGTCCCCGCGGTTGGATTGGCAGCGCCGCCCTCAGGCGTCGTCGCCGCGACCGGCGTATCGCCCTTGGCCTGCTCGCGACCGACCTCGCGCCGTGGCCAGGCATAGTCGTCGGCGCGGCCTGCCGGAGGCGTCAGCGGCTCGCCCTTCACCAGCGTCTTGGCCGCGAGTGCATCGACGGCGGCCGGACGCGATCCCGGTCCGCCCAACAATTGATCGGCGGAGATCGAGGCCGCAACCAGCGGCACGATCGGCCCGGCAAGCGGCCGCGGCGCGGGCTTGCCGGGCTCGGCGCTGGTGTCCGGCGTTGCCGGCTCGCTCGGCAGTGCGATCGGGCCTGAGCGCCCCGCCAGCAGACGCGTAATCTCGCGCTCGACATAGTGCGCGAGCTTGCGTGCGCCGGCCTTGGTGAAATAGACGCCATCAGAGGTACGGAGCTGACGGATCTGGCCTTCGAAGTCGGGGCCCTTCTGGAGGAAGCGGCCTGCTTCATCGACAAAGCCGTCCCAGACGTCGACATAGGTGATGCCGGCCTTGGCCGCGCCTTCGCGATAGAGCGAGTCCAGGAACAGCATGTCCGCCGTACCCTTCGGACCGCGAATTGCGGGCAGGCCGACCCAGAGCACCGGCACGCCCTTGGCTTTGAGCACGCCGATCAGCTCCTCGATTTTCTTGCCGTAGAGCTCGACCCAGCGGTCGTCGCGGAATTCATAGAGCCCGTTCGGCGAGCGCGCGGTCTTTTCCGGCGCCGCGGTCTGCGGCGCATCGGCATTGTCGGCGTCGTCCTGCGGCAGGTCGGTGTCTGCCGGCTTGTCGTCGGGTTTGGCGGCCGCATCCGGGCCGGGCTTGGTGTCGGTCTTGGCGTCGCCCGGCTTGCCTTGCGGCTTGGCGCGCGCACCCTTGTCGTTCTTCTTGTCGGCAGGCTTGTCGGATTTGTCCGCCGCCGGCTCGCGGATCGCCAGGCGGTCGTTAAGGCCGAGCATGATAACGATGACGTCGGGCTTCTCGGTTTCGAGAATGCCCTTGGCTGCGGCGGCCCAGTCCGAGGGCTCACCCTTTGGCTGGTACTTGATCAGGCCGGACGAGGTCTTGTGCTTGCGGATCACGCCCATGTCGGGCTGCTCGGTGTAGGCGTCTTCCAAACCATAGGCGAGCCAGTCCGCCATGGCGTCGCCGATCACCAGCACATTGCGCTCGGCGACCGTATCGCGCTTGGCCGGTGCCGGCGCGCGAGAAAAATCCTGGCGAGGTGCTTGCTGCTGTGGCTGCTGGAAGGGCGCGAAGAAGTCGCCGCCGAACCAGCCGCCGCCTCCGCTGCGCGGCGGCGCGGGCCGCGACGGTCCGCCGAAGCCGGGGAAGTTGAAGAACTGCGCTGACGCAGGGCCGGCCACCGACACCATGATCGCAAGCGCCGTCCCCAGCGCGATCAACGGGCCGGTCTCGGTCAGGGCCTTGAAAAATGATTTCGGCTTCGACATGCGGTTCTGAGGCGCGCGCCACGGTTTCGGAATAGGCTCGATATAATAACGGAATCGGGCCGCAAACGGGCAGATTTGATTGCGCCATACACCGGGGAACTGCCGCCCTCGTCAAGGGCGGAGGCTGGATTTCGTGTTCAGGGTTACTTTCGGGACGGATTTATCGCCCGCGCAGCCGTTCCAGCATGTCGGAGGAGGCAAATCCGTCCGCGGGAGCCCCGATCGAGGCCTGGAAGTTGCGCAGGGCGTCCCGGGTCTGGCCGCCGAACTGGCCGTCAGGTGTGCCCTTGTAGAAGCCACGCTGGGCCAGGAGTTGCTGCAATTCCAGCCGCTCGGCGCGGGACAGTTCCCGCTCCTGCCGCGGCCAGGGCTGCACGAAGGGCTGGCCGCCCCGCAGCCGGTCGGCGAAATGGCCGATCGCCAGCGCATAGGCCTCGGCCGGGTTGTACTTCATGATCACGCGGAAATTCTGGAGCATCAGGAAGCCCGGCCCTTGTGCCCCGGCGGGCGTCAGCAGATAGGCTTTGTCGGCCGCCTGCGGGAAGGGCTGGCTGGTCGCGCGCTTGATCCCAAGCTTCTCCCACTGCGCGATCGTCATTGCCTTGGCCCGATCCGCCAGCATGTAGTTGAAGCCCTGCGGCACCACGACCTCGTAGCCCCAGCTCGCGCCGCTCTGCCAGCCGTCCTTCTTCAGATTGTTGGCGGTGGAGGCGATCAGGTCGGCCGGATTGTCGACCACGTCGCGCCTTCCGTCGCCATCGGCATCCACTGCAAAGCGCTTGAACGCGGTCGGCATGAATTGCGTCGGGCCGAACGCGCCGGCCCAGGAGCCGCGCATCTGATCAGGGTTCAGATCGCCACGGTTGAGGATCTCCAGCGCGGAGAGGAATTCGTCCCTGAAATAGGCCTGGCGGCGGCCGATGCAGGCCAGCGTCGCAGTGGATTGCAGCACGCTGCGGTCGCCCATCTGGGTCGAGTAGTTGGATTCGATGCCCCAGATCGCCGCGATGATATAGCGGTCGACGCCGTAGGCTTTCTCGGTGGCGTCGAACTGCGCCTTGTACTTGGCGAGGATCTCCTTGCCCTTGGCGAGGCGGTTGTCGTTCACGAGGATGTCGAGATAGTCCCAGATCGACTTGGTGAACTCCGGCTGCGAATCCAGCAGATCCATGATGCGCAGGTCGGGCGTGAGCCCGGCGGTGAAGCGCTGAAAATTCTCCTGCGTGATGTTGCGACGTGCGGCATCAGGCCACATCGATGCAACGCAATTGTCAAAATTGGCGGCGGCCTCGCGGATCGCGGCTGCAGTCATCAGGGGATGGCCGGAAGCGCCGTCCTCGCCGCTCCACGGCTGCGCGCCGCCTTGGGCCGGCGCGGGCTGCGTAGACGACGGAGTTTGGCCGGAAAAAATGCCGCCGAACAGGTTGGACAGGCCGTTTGATCCCTGCGCACGCGCCTGAAGCGGGCACAGGAGGGCGGCCGCAACCAGGGTTGCGCCGGTCAGTCCTGCAAGTCCTGCCATCGATCGCGTCATGTCCCACCTGTGCGGCCAAAATCCGGCTGCAGGAGGCCCTTGTTACGGTTGCCAATACCTTAACAAAGGTGAAATTTTGTAGGCGGCCCTTTCCTTTGGAATCCCGGGGCAGGGCCCAACATCCGCCTTTGTTACCGGCTGCAAACCGGCTAGCAAGATGTCATTGCTTCACGCCCGCACGTCCCAAGGTATTCGATCAATCCCATGAAAATCCGTAAAGCCGTATTCCCCGTCGCCGGCCTCGGCACCCGCGTGCTGCCCGCCACCAAGGCGATGCCCAAGGAAATGCTCACCATCGTCGACAAGCCGCTGATCCAGTACGTCTATGACGAGGCGAGAGAGGCCGGCATCGAGCATTTCGTCTTCGTCACCGGGCGCAACAAGAACGTCATAGAAGACCATTTCGACCGCATGTTCGAGCTCGACTCTACGCTCGCCGCGCGCGGCAAGAAGGCCGAGCAAGAGGTTTTGGCGCAGAACCAGCCCGAGGCCGGTGCCGTAAGTTTCACCCGCCAGCAGGCGCCGCTCGGCCTCGGACATGCGGTCTGGTGCGCGCGCGACATCGTCGGCAACGAGCCGTTCGCCGTCGTGCTGCCCGATGAGCTCGTGCTCAACACGCCGGGCTGCCTGAAGCAGATGATCGAGGCCGCAAGCCAGCTCGGCGAGAAGTCCAACGTGCTCGCGGTCGAGGCCGTGCCGGACCATCTCACGCATCAATACGGCATCTGTGGCGTTGGAAAGCGCACCGGCAGGATCTTCGAGGTCGACGGCATGGTGGAGAAGCCGCCGAAGGGCACCGCGCCCTCCAACCTGTCGATCACCGGCCGCTACATTCTCCAGCCGGAGATCTTCAAGATCCTGGAGACCCAGGAGCGTGGCGCCGGCGGTGAAATCCAGCTCACCGACGCCATGATCGGGCTCGCCAAATCGCAGAAGTTCTACGGCGTCGAGTTCGAAGGCGAGCGCCATGATTGCGGCTCCAAGGCGGGCTTTTTGCGCGCCAACATCGCCTACGCCCTGAAGCGCCCCGAGCTGCGCGACGGCCTGCTCGCGGAGATGAAGAACTATCTGGAGAAGTGATATCGAAGGCGTATACGCATTCGATATCATCCCGGGGCGGTCCGCAGGACCGAACCCCAATGCACAATTGCGCATTGTGGGATCTCGAGATTCCGGGTTCGATGCTTCGCATCGCCCTGGAATGACGGCTTAAACTCACGCCACCAGCGACAGTTTCGGAATGTTTGCGACCACGGACTGATTGCGGCCGCCGGCCTTGGCGGCGTAGAGCGCCTTGTCGGCGGCGGTCACCAGGATGGACCAGTCCATGCCGGCCGCGGGGACGAGGCTGGCGATGCCGCAGGAGACCGTCGTGCTCGCCTGGTCGTCGGACCAGCCCTGCACCTTGCAGCGAATCGTCTCGGCGATCTTGAACGCGGCGGCTTCCGAGGTGTCCGGCAGCAGCACCGCAAATTCCTCACCGCCATAGCGTGCGGGGCAATCGCCGGCGCGGCGCACGGAATCGGAGATGCAGATGGCGATGCCGACCAGCACCTGGTCGCCGGCCTGGTGGCCGAACGTGTCGTTGTAAGCCTTGAAGTGATCGGCATCGATCATCAAGAGCGCGACTGGCGCCTTCTGCCGCATCGCGCGCCGCCATTCGACGTCGATCACGGAATCGAACTTGCGGCGGTTGCGCAGGCCCGTGAGCGCGTCGGTGGTCGCCATCTCCTCGAGCTTGTTCTCCGCCTTGGCGCGCCGGCCGATCTCGCGCGCCAGCACCGCCGTCGAGCCCAGCACGAACAATGCGAGCACCAGCACCACGCCCCCGATGCGCAAGGCCTCCTTCTGCCAGAGCTCGAACACGGCGTTGAGCGGCTTGCCGGCGACGACGAACAGGGGGGGCGTGGTACTGCTGCTGCGGACATAGAGGCGCGGCGTCGTATCCACCGGACCCTGTCCCGCGAACGAACCGCCTTCTTTCAGATTGTCCGCCTTCCAGTTCTGCCGGTCTGCCAGATTTTTGCCGATCACGTCGAGATCGAACGGCCGCCGCATCATGATGGTGCGGTCGCGCTTGAGCACGGTGATGGTGTCCTGCGGATCGAGGCTCAGCCGCTCGAACAGCTCGTGGAAATAGCTGAAGCGGATCGAGCCGGCGACGACCCCCATGAAGCCGCCGTCCTGATCGTTGACCCGCCGGCTCAGCACGATGGCGTAGGCGCCGCGAAACAGCATCGGGCGGCTGATGAACAGCCCTGCATTGGGGTTGTCGCGATGAACCCTGAAATACTCCTCGTCGGCGCGGTTCTCCGGGACCGGGTCGAGCGTGGATGCGTCGATGGTCAGCTTGCCGTCGGCGTCGAACACCTGAATGGCGCCAAAATGCTTGGCGGTCGTGGCGTGGTCGAACAGGATGAGCTGCCGGATCGATTTGCTGACCGTCCCGATCTCGGGCAGCAGCATGTTGCTGGCCACAGCCTTCAGGGACAGGTCGTAGATCTCGATGTTGCGGCTGATGTCGGCCTCGATGGTCGTGGCCAGGTTTTCCAGGGTCTGGCGGGCGAGCGCCTCCTCGCCGCGTCGCATGTCGAGCATCACGTTGACGCAAATGGCGGAAAAGCCGATCACCGTCACGACCGACGAGATGATCAGCAGCTTCGCCGAGATCCGCCACGGCCGCCGGGCCGTGCCTTCGCGCCATCCAGCCAGCATCACTTGCTCCCGACACTAGTGGATGCACCTGAAATCTTGAGTAGTCTTTAAGCTGGGACGCCGGCGTCGCAATCAGTTAAGAAACGGTTTCCGGGGCTAACGCTTTTCGGCAAGGGCGGCCCCCGATGAACGATCGAGGACGACGGTGAACGACTACGACGCGTTGTGCGATTACCTGAAGCGGCAGAAGCAGATGGAGCTCGTGCTGAGCTTTGACCAGATCGAGGAGATCATCGGCGCAGCCCTGCCGCGTGCGGCGCAGCGCGCGTCCTGGTGGGACAGCCTGCGCAGCCCCGACATCCAGATGCCGCAGCGCGAAGCCTGCCTCGCCGCGGGCTTCACCGCGACGCGGATGCCGGACGGCAAGAGCGTGCGGTTCAGGAAGATGCCGAGCGAGAAGCGGCGCTACTAGCTCGCCGCTTCCAGCCGCACTTCCGTGAGCAGGCGCATCGCGGCGTCGGCGTCCATCGGCTCGCCGAAGGCGAAGCCTTGGGCGTATTCGCAGCCGAGCTGGTAGAGCTCGACCGCATCCGAGTCGGTCTCCGCGCCTTCCGCCACCACGTCCATGCCGAGATCGTGCGCCAGCGCGATGATCGATTTCAGGATCACCGGGCGGGTGCCGCGGCTCGTGGTGCGGACGAACGACTGGTCGATCTTGATGGTGTCGAACGGGAAGCGCTGAAGATAGGCGAGCGAGGAATGGCCGGTGCCGAAATCGTCGAGCGACAGCCCGGTGCCGAGCTCGCGGATCCGCGTCAGCATCTGGGCTGCGTGCTCCGGATTCTCCATCACCAGCGATTCCGTCAATTCGAGCTTCAGCGTGCCGCGTGCGACCGAGGAGCGCGACAGCACGGTGCGGATGTCGTGGATGAGGTCGTGGCGCAGCAGTTGCCGCGAGGAGACGTTGACGGATGCGAAGATCGGTTCGCGTGAGCGCATCGCGCGCTGCCAGACCGAGAGCTGCTTTGCGGTCTGGTCGAGCACGAACAGGCCGAGGTCGACGATCAGGCCGGTCTCTTCCGCAATCGTGATGAATTCCGACGGCGACATCCGTCCGAGTTTTGGATGATCCCAGCGCGACAGCGCCTCGAAGCCGGCGATCGAGCGATCTTCCAGCCGCACGATCGGCTGGTAGAGGATCGTCAACTCTTGCCGCTCGATGGCGCGGCGCAGCTCGCTCTCCAGCGTCAGGCGGTCCGTTTTTCGCGCGCGCATCGCGGGCTTATACACATCGATGCGGTCGCCGCCGATGCGCTTGGAATGATACATCGCAAGCTCGGCGTCCTTGATGATCTCGTCCGTCAATTGGCTCTGCGGATCGGAGAGCGCGAGGCCGATCGAGGCGGTGAGGAAGATCTCGCGGTCGTTGAAGGCGATCGGCGCGCGGATGGTCTTGCGGATGGTCTCGGCAAAGGCGGTGATGCGGGCCGGATCCTGTTCCGACAAGAGGATCAGGCCGAACTGGTCGCCGGCGAGCCGCGCCAGCGTATCCTGCGGCTTCAGGATGCGGGTGAGGCGGCGGGCGAGCGTGAGCAGGATGGAATCGCCGACCGCGATGCCGACGGAATCGTTGACCTGCTTGAAGCGGTCGAGATCGATCACCATCAGCGTCGGCCGCAGCGTCGGCATGGTCTTGGCGAAATTGGCGACGGCGCCGAGGCGGTCCATGAACAGCTTGCGGTTGGGCAGGCCGGTCAGATTGTCGTGCACGGAATCGTGCAGCAGGCGCTCTTCGGCATTGCGCAGCTCGGTGACGTCGGTGAGCGTGCCGACGACGCGCGAGACCTCGCCGTCGGAGCCGACCACGGGCCGTGCCTTCAGCGCGAACCACATGAAATGGCCATCCGGAGTGCGCAGGCGGAAATCCTGCACCAGGCGGCCGCGGCGCTGGTCGAGCACGCTGTCGAGCGCGGCGCGGAAGCGATCCTGATCGAGCGGATGCAGCACCTCGAGCCAGGTCGCAGCCGGCCCTTCCAGCGTCCCGCGTTTCAGGCCGAGCAGTGCCTCGGTCTCGGGGCTGGTGAACACCTTGTCGGCGGAAACGTCCCAGTCCCAGATCAGATCGCCGGAGCCGGCGAGCGCGAGCGCCCGCCGCTCGATGTCGGACACGACGCCGGTGGTCGCGCCGCCGCCGGCGAAGGCGTGCTGCATGACCGTGAAGCCGATCAGCATCACGATCAGCACGAGGCCGCCGAGCAGCGCGGGGCCGACGATGTCGTTGGTCACGGAGCCCGCGACCGTCATGCCGGCAGCGACCACCCAGATCACGAGCAGGAACCAGGTCGGGATCAGCAGCACCGCGCGGTCGAAGCCGTGGGTCGAGAGATAGACGATCAGCGCGAAGCCAGCGAAGGCGATGAGCACCAGTGACATGCGCGCAATGCCGGAGGCGACCGCCGGATCGAACAGGGCGAGCGCGACCAGCGAGCCCAGGAAGGCGAGCCAGCCCACGGTGATGTGCGAATAGCGCACGTGCCAGCGGCTGAGGTTGAGATAGGCGAACAGGAACACCAGCAGCGTCGCGGCCAGAATTGCTTCGCCCGCCGCGCGCCAGATGCGCTCGGCGTTGTTCGACATGTCGAGCACCTTGCCCCAGAAGCCGAAATCGACGCCGATATAGACCAGCACCGCCCAGGCGAGCGCGGCGGCCGCCGGGAACATGATGCTGCCCTTCACCACGAACAGGATGGTGAGCACGAGCGCAAGCAGGCCCGAGATGCCGATCACGATGCCCTGGTAGAGCGTGAACGAGTTGACCTTGTCCTTGTAGGCCTCCGGCTCCCACAGATAGAGCTGCGGCAGCTTGTCGGTGCGCAGCTCCGCGACGAAGGTGACGACGGAGCCGGGGTCGAGCGTGATGCGGAAGACATCCGCGGTCGCGCTCTCCTGGCGCTCGGGCCGGTCGCCGATCGAGGGCGTGATGGTCGCGATGCGCGACAGCCCGAGGTCGGGCCACAAGAGGCCGGACGAGACGATGCGGTAATGCGGCGCGACGATCAAACGGTCGAGCTGGTCGTCGGTGTTGTTGGCGAGCGCGAATACCACCCAGTTCTGGCCGCCCTCGCGGGCACGCACCTCGATGCGGCGGACGATGCCGTCGGTGCCGGGCGCGGTGGACACCTGGATGCGGTCAGCGTCGCTGCGCTGGTGTTCGAGAACGGCGGTGAGGTCGATCGCGGGCGCGTCGCTGCGGACGCTGACGGCATCGAGCGCGCGTGCAGGCGACGCGGCGACAAGAATCATGAGGCCCAGCGCAATGGGCGCGAGGCACCTGATCAGACGCAAGGTCAGTTCTCCGCGTTCGACGCAAACTCTTCAGTGCTAAGCGAATTTCCGAACGGAACGAGATGGTTCGGCGCTTCACGATAGATGCCACGAAAGCGAGGAAAATCAAAGGGTTTCCGCCTCGCTTGCGGGGCGTGCGGGCTAGACCTCCAACACAATTTTGCCAATATGTGCACTTGTCTCCATCCGCCGGTGCGCGTCCGCCGCCTTTTCCAGCGGGAAAGTGCTGTCCATCAGCGGTTTGATGCGCCCTTCGCGCAAGAGCGGCATCACCTTGGCCTCGATCGCGGCCACCATCGCCGCCTTGTCCGCATTACTACGGGGGCGCAGCGTCGAGCCGGTATGGGTGAGGCGCTTCACCATGACCTTGGCGATGTTGACGTTGACCTTGGGGCCATTGAGGGTTGCGATCTGCACGATGCGGCCGTCGACCGCGGCGGCATCATAGTTGCGGTCGACATAGTCGCCGGCGACCATGTCGAGGATCAGATTGGCGCCGGCATTGCCGGTCTCCGCCTTGACCACGGCGACAAAGTCTTCGGTCTTATAGTTGATCGCGCGGTCGGCGCCGAGCTTGAGGCAGGCATCGATCTTGTCCTGCGAGCCGACGGTGACGATCACCTTTGCGCCGAACGCTTTCGCAAGCTGGATCGCCATGGTGCCGATGCCGGAAGAGCCGCCATGGATCAGCAGCGTCTCGCCGGCCTTCAGGCCGCCGCGCTCGAACACGTTGTGCCAGACCGTCATCAGGGTTTCCGGCAGCGCGCCGGCTTCCTTGATCGACAGCGCCGGCGGCACGCTCATCGCCTGGGCGTCCTGGGCGATGCAGTATTGCGCGTAACCCCCGCCGGCGACGAGCGACATCACCTTGTCGCCAATTTTGTGCCGCTTGGCGTTGCTGCCGACCGCGACCACTTCGCCTGCAACCTCCAGCCCCGGCAGATCGCTGGCGCCGGGCGGCGGCGGGTAGGAACCGGAACGTTGCGCGACGTCGGGCCGGTTCACGCCGGCGGCCATCACCTTGATCAGGATCTCGTCGGGGCCCGGCTGCGGCAGCGCACGCTGCTCCGGCACCAGCACTTCCGGACCGCCGGGCTTGGAGATGGCGACCACGGTCATTTGCGCAGGCAGCTTTTCCATGATTTGTCCTCGATTATCCCTTGGGCCTTATGGGTGCAGGATGAACGAGGCAATGGATTAGCCAGCGGGCCACGCGCTGGCAACCGCTTCGGCTTCGGTTGTGATGGAGGAGCAAGCGATGGCGATGGACGACGACGACCGGCCGCGCAAGAAGATCAGCCACGAGATCGGACAGGACCTCTCACTGTTGTCGGTCGAGGAATTGACCGAGCGCATCGCGCTGCTGAAATCCGAGATCGCAAGGCTCGAGGAAGCCGCAACCAAGAAACGCGCCTCGCGCGACGCCGCGAACAGCATTTTCAAGTCGTAGCAACGCGCGCGTCTTGGACGCGTCGGACTGAATTCCCCCGCGTCATTCCGGGTCGGCGCGTCAGCGCCGAGCCCGGAATCCATAACCACAGGCCGTTGAAGCGGGCCGGCTGACAGACCCGGGTTATTCCATCTGCTTGGGGTTATGGATTCTCAGACGCGCAATTGCGCATCATAGCTCGCGACTTCGTCGCGCCCCGGAGTGACGGGTGGAAAAACGTTCCATGAGACCGCTCGGCCAATGGCCGACATGGCTAACGAACCCTCAAAAAATTCGCTCGTTTACGGTCGATTAAGCTTTCGCGATTATGACTGGAACCGTCCTCGTTTGGACACCGAGTGGCTCCTGTCCACTCTGTTTGACGCCTCCCTGTTATCAACTTTCAAAGCCGCCGGTCTCCGGCGGCTCTTTTTTTGCGCCTCACGTGTCCCGCCCTGGTGCAATGAGGCGCGGAAACCATAAACGCGGTTGCCGCTGGACTTCGCGAGGCGCCCGCGCAATGATTTGTTCATCATAAGCCGGCGCCAAAGCCGGATGGTAAACAGTTGCGTAAGGGGCGTTAACCATGGAACGTTTGCAAGCCGACGGCGCTCTCGTTCAACTCAGCGAACGGTTCACCAATTCGGCGGCGTTCAGCGCGTTGTTCCGCGAAGGCATGGACCTGGTGGAGGAGACCGCGGCCTATCTCGACGGCGCCGGCCGTACCGAGGCCAAGGCGCTCGACCGCGCCGTCAGCCTGACCTACGCAACCGAAAGCATGCGCCTCACCACCCGCCTAATGCAGCTTGCCTCCTGGCTGCTGCTGCACCGCGCGGTGAAGGAAGGCGAGATGACACTGGTCCAGGCCAACCGCGAAAAGACCAAGGTCAAGCTGACCGCGGCAGATCCCGGCCCCACCGACACGATCGAGAAGCTGCCGCAGCAATTGCAGGACCTGATCACCCGCTCGATGAGCCTGCAAACGCGCGTGCGCCGCCTCGACACCAGCATCCACACCCCGCCGACGGACCGCATGCCGATCGGCAATCCCCTGGTGCCCCAGCTCAACGCGCTCAAGGCCGCGTTCGAGGGGTAAGCTCAACTCTAACCGTCACCCTGAGGTGCCCGCGAAGCGGGCCTCGAAGAGCGACGGCCCGACTGCTGCGGCCCAAAAAACAAAAACGCCCCTGGTCTCCCGGGGGCGTTTTTCGTCGCGGCCTGATCGGCCGGATCAATCCTTCTTGAGGAAGCCCGAGAACTTCTTCTGGAACCGGGAGACGCGGCCGCCGCGGTCCATGATCTGGGCGGAGCCACCGGTCCAGGCCGGGTGCGACTTCGGGTCGATGTCGAGCTGGAGCTTGTCGCCTTCCTTGCCCCAGGTGGAGCGGGTCTGGTACTCGGTACCGTCGGTCATCACGACGGTAATCGTATGATAATTCGGGTGAATCTCGGCTTTCATGGCAATTCCTCGGCGCCCCGGCGCCTCATTGAGTGGCTAGCGAATGACGGATTTGGGCGGCTCTATACCCCACGAAACCTCGCAAAACAAGCCATTGCGGGGGGCGAACCGGGCTTGCCCCTAAGGGACATCCCGGATTTGCCACTACCCTTGCACCAGCCTATTGGGAGCGGACTAATCCAATGGGTCGGATCTCATGAGCGCACTGGAACGGCTTGATGACCGGTACGTCGATCAGGGCGAGATGAACGCCGCGGACACCCCTTCGATCGAGGCCGAGCTGATCGAGCAGCCGGCCAAAAGCCGCGCAAAGCTGCGGCCGCTGATGGCGCTTGCGCCCTATGTGGGCCGCTATCGCGGACGCGCCGCGCTTGCCTTCGTCGCGCTGACGATTGCCGCGCTGACCACGCTTCTGGTGCCCGTCGCGGTGCGGCGGATGATCGATTTCGGCTTCACGCCGGAAGGCATCGCGCTGATCAACAGCTACTTTGCGGTGATGATCGCGGTCGTCGCTGTGCTCGCCCTCGCCAGCGCTGCGCGCTACTACCTCGTGATGACGATCGGCGAGCGCATCGTCGCCGATCTTCGCCGCGACGTGTTCGGCCACCTGCTTTCGCTCTCGCCGACCTTCTTCGACTCTGCGCGCAGCGGCGAGCTGGTCTCGCGGCTCACCGCCGACACCACCCAGATCAAGTCCGCGGTCGGCGCCTCCGTATCGATCGCGCTGCGCAACATGATGATGTTTCTGGGCGCGGTCGCGATGATGGTGATCACGAGCCCACGGCTCTCCGGTTTCGTGCTGCTCGCCATTCCCCTGATCGTGCTGCCGCTTGTCGCCTTCGGGCGCTGGGTGCGGCGGCTGTCGCGCAACGCGCAGGATACGCTTGCGGACGCCTCCGCCTACGCCTCCGAGCTGGTCGGCGCCATCCGCACCGTGCAGGCCTATACCAGCGAGCAGCTCGCCGGAAAGCGCTTCGGCGGCGAGGTCGAGCAGGCCTATGAGGCAGCGCGCACCTCGACCCAGGCGCGCGCGGTGCTCACCGCCATCATCATCTTCATCGTATTCACCAGCGTGGTCGCGATCCTCTGGATCGGCTCGCATGACGTCCTGATCGGCTCGATCACGCCCGGCCGTCTCGGCCAGTTCGTGCTCTACACGGCATTTGCCGCCGCCGGCCTTGGCCAGCTCAGCGAGGTCTGGGGCGAGGTCGCCGCCGCCTCCGGTGCCGCCGAGCGCCTGTTCGAGATCCTGCATGTGCAGCCAGAGATCACCGCGCCGGCAATGCCGCGTGCGCTGCCGTCGCCCGCGCGCGGCGAGGTCGGCTTCGACAGGGTGAGCTTCGCCTATCCGGCGCGGCCCGACGTCAAGGTGCTCGACAGCGTCTCGCTCAACGTGCGCCCCGGCGAGAAGGTCGCGATCGTCGGTCCGTCCGGTGCCGGCAAGAGCACGCTGTTTCATCTGTTGCTGCGGTTCTACGATCCGCGGTCGGGCGCGATTGCGCTCGACGGCGTGCCGGTCAGATCAGTCGATCCGCGCGAGCTGCGCGCGCGCATCGCGCTGGTGCCGCAGGAATCGGTAGTGTTCGCAGCAACCGCCCGCGAAAACATCCGCTTCGGCCGGCCCGATGCGACCGACGCCGAGGTCGAGCGCGCCGCCGAACTTGCGCATGCCGCCGAGTTCATTCGCCGCCTTCCGGAGGGGTTTGAGACCCCGCTCGGCGAGCGCGGCGTGACGCTCTCCGGCGGCCAGCGCCAACGCATCGCGATCGCGCGTGCGATCCTGCGCGATGCACCGCTGCTCTTGCTCGACGAGGCGACGTCCTCGCTGGACGCAGAAAGCGAGACGCTGGTTCAGACCGCGCTGGAAGAGCTGATGAGCCATCGCACCACGATCGTGATCGCCCATCGCCTCGCAACGGTGCTGTCATGCGATCGCATTCTGGTGATGGACCAGGGCCGGATCGTCGAACAGGGCACGCATGCCGAGCTGGTCGCAGCCAACGGGCTTTATGCGCGGCTGGCAAGGCTGCAGTTCGAGGGGGCGTGAGGCGTCTTCAAACCAGAACCTCGAAAACAACCCCATGCAAAGTAGCCGAGCGTTCGCCGGCGGCGGGGGCCGAAGTCCCTCAAGCTCCGTCATTTGTGAGCAAGTAGCCGAAAAACTCGGTGTCGTCCTGGCGCAGGCCAGGACCCATAACCCCAGGTTTGGCGAAAGCCGGTCGTTCGGGATTGGCACCGTGCACAACGATAGATTCCGCGGTATGGGTCCTGGCCTGCGCCAGGACGACATTGGGGATGCTTCGTTCCCTGGCAATGACGGCTGAGTGTGGGGCTGGCTGCAGCGCCTTACGGCTTCCATTCCATCCGCAGCACCGGACGACCCGAGGTCGGGTTCACATCATCCCCCGCATGGGCAAAGCCGTTGCGCTCGTAGAAGCGGATGGCGCGGGAGTTGTCCTTGTTGACGAGCAGCGTGACGCCGGTCGGCGAGCGGCGCTTGGCCTCGTCCACCAGCAAGCGCGCGGCATCCGAGCCCCATTGCCCGGGATCGACCACGAGCTGGTCGAGATAGCCTTCGCCGTCGATGGTGACGAAGCCGATCAGCGCGCCATCATCCTGCTCGGCGACGACGATCGCCGCCTTCGGCGCGAGGTCCTTGCGCCAGCGCTCGCGCCACCACTCCAGCCGCGCCGCGAAGTCGATCTGCGGATAGGCCTGCTGCCAGGTGCGATGCCACAGCGCGATCGCCGCCGCCTCGTCCTCGGCGCGATAGGGGCGGAGGTGGAAGCTCACTACCGCTCCGTCAGCTTCAGCTCGATGCGGCGGTTGCGCTTGAAGGCTTCTTCGGTGTTGCCGGTATCGAGTGGCTGGAATTCGGCAAAGCCGGCCGCGACCAGCCGCTCGGCGGGGACGCCGAGCGAGATCAGGTACTGCACCACCGAAATCGCGCGGGCCGATGACAATTCCCAGTTGGATTTGAAGTTGGCGCCGGTGACCGGCCGCACGTCGGTGTGGCCGTCGACGCGGAGCACCCAGGGAATGTCGCTCGGGATCTTGCCGTTGAGCTCATTGAGCGCGCTTGCGACCGTGTCGAGCTCGGTGCGGCCCTCGGGCAGCAGCGTTGCCTGGCCGGTATCGAAGAACACTTCGGACTGGAACACGAAGCGGTCGCCGACGATCCGGATGTCGGGACGGTTGCCGAGGATGGCGCGCAGGCGGCCGAAGAATTCCGAGCGGTAGCGCGACAATTCCTGCACGCGCTGGGCCAAAGCCACGTTGAGGCGAGAACCCAGATCGGCGATCCGCGTCTGCGATTCCTTGTCGCGCTTCTCGGAGGCGTCGAGGGCTTCCTCGAGCGCCGCCAATTGCCGCCGCAGCGCACTGATCTGCTGGTTCAGAACCTCGATCTGTGCCAGCGCCCGTGCGGACACCTGCTTCTCGGAGTCCAGCGCCTTGCTGAGCTCGGTCGTCTTGCCCTGGGCATCGTTGCCGGCGTTCGCAAGGCCTTCATAGAGGCCCTTCAGGCGGTCGCGCTCGGTCTCGGCCGAGGCAAGGCCAGCCTTGAGCTGCGAGACCTGGTCGTCGAGGCTGAGCTTGCCGAGCTTTTCCAGCGACAATAGCTCGTTGAGCTGCGCGATCTTGGCGTTGAGCTGCTCCAGCGCCTTGTCCTTGCCGGTGACCTCCTGCGACAGGAAGAACTGCACGACCAGGAAGACCGAGAGCAGGAACACGATCGACAGCACCAGCGTCGACAGCGCGTCGACGAAACCGGGCCAGTAGTTGAAGGGGCCTTCGCTGCGGCGGGCGCGGGCAAGTGCCATCTCGTTTGTCTCCACTTCCGTGTCCCGGACGCAGTGCAGCGTGCAACGCTGCTCCGCAGAGCCGGGACACACATCTCAAGTAACGCTGGGCCCCCGCTCAGCAGCGCACCACTGCGTGCTGCGCTGCGTCCGGGGCAGGGTAGCCCAACGAGTACTCAACTCTTCTCCGGCTGGCGCGCGAGGCGCTCGAGCAGGCGACGGATCTCGCGATTCTGCTCGCCCTGGCCGTCAGCCCATTCGCGGATCATCTGCTGTTCAGTTCGCATATGCGAGACCAGTGCCTGGATGGCCTCGGCAAGGCTCGCCATCGCGGCCGTCGTGCCGCGGCTGGCGTTGCCTTCCTCGAGTACCGAGCGCAGCCGTTCGACGGCAGCCTGAAGCTCGCCCGAGGCCACACCGCCGCCACTGGCGACGGCCGCCACTTCGCCGCTGCCATATTCGCGCACGGTGGTGGCAAGCCAGTCTTCGAGGTCGGTGTAGAAACGGTTCTGGGCCTGGCTCGATTGCAGGTCGAGGAAGCCGAGGATGAGCGAGCCGGCAAGGCCGAACAGCGAGCTGGAGAACGAGATACCCATGCCGCCGAGCGGCGCGGCGAGGCCTTCCTTCAGGGTGTCGAACAGAGCACCGGCGTCGCCGCCAACCTTCAGCCCGTCGATCACCTTGCCGACCGAGCCGACGGTCTCGATCAGACCCCAGAAGGTGCCGAGCAGGCCGAGGAACACCAGCAATCCGGTCATATAGCGGGAGATGTCGCGAGCCTCGTCCAGGCGGGTCGCGATCGAATCAAGCAGGTGCCGCATGGTCTGCTGGGTGATGCTCATGCGCCCGGACCGCTCGCCCCCGAGGATCGCCGCCATCGGGGCCAGCAGTCTCGGATGGCGCGACTGCGCAAGGCCGGGATCGGCGATGCGGAAATTGTTGACCCAGGAGACCTCGGGATAGAGCCGGATGACCTGGCGGAAGGCCAGGATAATGCCGATGAAGAGCACGCCGCCGATCAGGGCGTTCAGCCCGGGATTGGCGAAGAAGGCGGTGATGATCTGCTTGTAGAGCACGACCCCGACCAGCGAGCAGAGCACCAGAAACACCAGCATCCGCACCAGGAACACGCTGGGGGAGGACAGTTTGATGTAGTCGATGTCCATGGGGGAGCGGGGCGAAGTGCCAAGCTTCATGGCCGATGTCATCCGTTGCGAAACCTCAAATTGCGGCCCGCACTATGGCACAGCGCGAGCGCAAAAAAAGCTGGGCGGGGTCGATTTCGGGGCTGGGTGGGGGAACTCAAACCTGAAACCGGGCTTTGAAGGTTACGTATTTTGCAAAACTTCGGCGTTTCACAGGCTCAAGTCGGATTTTTTGCATGACGACCTATCTCGGGGCGCTTGCCGTCATCGCGTTGTCGCTTGCGATCTTGATGGCGCTCGCCTGGGTGGTGCGCGAGCTGACCGGCAATTCCGGCTGGGTCGACACCATCTGGAGCTTTTCCATCGGGCTGGTCGGCGCCTCCAGTGCGCTCTGGCCGGCTTTCGGCCATGCGCCCAACGCACGGCAATGGCTGGTCGCGAGCCTGGTGGCACTGTGGTCCGGCCGGCTCGGGATGCATATTGCGATCCGCACCGCTCGCATCTCCGACGATCCGCGCTATGCCGCGTTTGCGAAGGACTGGGGCCCTAACGCGCGGCGGCGGATGTTCATCTTCCTCCAGAACCAGGCGCTGGGCTCGGTGCCGCTGGTGTTCGCGATCTTCGTCGCCGCGCATGTCCCAGAGCCCGCCCTGCGCGTCCAGGATTTCCTGGGCGCGGCGATCCTGCTCGCCGGCATCCTCGGCGAAGGGCTGGCGGACGCGCAGTTGCGGCGGTTCAGGCAGGACCCGGCCAACGCCGTCCAAGTCTGCGATGTCGGCCTGTGGCGCTGGTCACGGCATCCCAACTACTTCTTCGAATGGCTGTGCTGGCTCGCCTATCCCGTGATCGGCCTTGCGTCCGGCTACGCATGGGGCTGGGCCAGCCTGCTTGCGCCGATCTTGATGTACTGGATCCTGGTCCACGTCACGGGCATCCCGCCACTGGAGGAACAGATGCTGCGCTCGCGCGGCGAGCGCTACCGTGCCTACCAGGCGCGAACCAGCGCCTTCTTTCCCTTGCCGCCCAAAGCGATTGTCCGGGGAGCGACCGCGTGAGCTTCGTCTCCGCCATCATCGGCACCGCCGAGCGCGTGCCTCTGCCCGACGTCGTCGTCCGCGCCGCGATCCAGCGGCTATGCTCGCGCACCGCGACGCGCCTTGCCGACCGCACCGCGGCGGATGACACGGTGTTCGCCGGTCAAATGATGCTGCGGCCGATCGCCGGGTATGCCGATGCCGCCAACACCCAGCACTACGAGGTGCCGTCTGCCTTCTTCGCGGCGGTGCTCGGCCCCAACCGCAAATATTCGTCCTGCTTCTACAAGACTGCTGCGACCACGTTGCAGGAGGCGGAAGAGGAAGCCCTGCGCCAGACCGTCGCCCATGCCGACCTTGCCGACGGGCAGACCATCCTCGAGCTCGGCTGCGGCTGGGGCTCGCTGTCGCTGTGGATGGCGCGGCAGTTCCCCCATGCCGAGGTGACGGCAGTGTCGAACTCGCATTCGCAGCGCGACCATATCGAGGAGGAGGCGCGGCTGCGCGGTCTCAAAAATCTTCGCGTCGTCACGTCTGATATGAACGTGTTCGCGCCCGACCGCCGGTTCGACCGCGTCGTCTCGGTGGAAATGTTCGAGCACATGATGAACTGGCGCAAGCTCTTGACGAACGTCCGCTCCTGGCTCGATGTCGACGGACGCTTCTTCATGCACATCTTCACCCATCGCTCCGGCTCGTATCTCTTCGACCGCACCGACCGCGACGATTGGATCGCGCAGCATTTCTTCACAGGCGGCGTGATGCCGAGCCATCACCTCGTCAGGCAATATCCCGACCTGTTCGAGGTCGAGAAGGAATGGTGCTGGAGCGGCACGCATTATCAGC
>NZ_JBBIAM010000096.1:0-37331 GCF_054185185.1 Bradyrhizobium sp. UFLA05-153 | reverse complement strand
CCAAGGCCGGCTCCCAAAAAGAAGCCTTGAATCTGATTTGCTCTCAAAAGGGAATCCTTAGAGTCCACACCACCTAGCACAAGCCTCACTTCGTCAATGCCATCGGTGCCGAAGGAAAGCTGTTCTCGCAGCGGGGGCGCGCAACGATATCGCAACGAATTGGGTGAAACGACCGTGAACAAAACGGGACGGGAACGACCGCCACAACAAGAAATATCAATAACTTAGAAGATGCCCACTGCGTTCGGGACGCAGCGGGCATCCTCACTCAGATCGCAACTTGAACCGATGTCAGTATCGGCGGTCACGCCTCCCCGCTTTAAACCTACGCGTAAGACCATTTAAAGCTCTTCATCGCGTCCCGCTCGGATCAAGCTGCTTGTCGAACTCTTTCTTCCTGCTCGCCGAGAGGAGGGGGCTTCGATTGAAATTGACTGATGACTCGTCGGCTTGCCTTGTGACCGAGCCAATCTGGCACAGGTCCCTGTCCTTTGAGCGACTTACCGAGAGCGGAAAAAACGACGGTACTGATGGCCTGTTGTTGGTTGCGCAGATGGTCTTCAACTAGCTTGTGTCGAGTGACGTAGCCTGCATTCACTCCAGGAATTGAATGGTTCATGAGGAGCTTGGCGTCGAATTCGGAAACGCCGGCAGCCGTAGCAACTGTCCGAAATGTCTGACGAAGGTCATTGCCCCATTTTGACAAGATATCTCGATCCTCCTTTGTTTCCGCTAGGTGTCCGGAGGCGCTCTCAGCTGGAAATAACCATTCTTGTGCCTGAGACGGATGCATTAGCCTGCCGAAACGAAGCACCCGGACGAGACTCAGGATCATTTCCCGAGATAGCGGGATATCGAACGCTCGCTTACTACCTCCCTTGGGCTTTGGCATGTGAAGCGTTCGCCGCCGAAAATTGATGTGTTCGGGCCTGACCTGCTGCAATGCGGTGGGCCTAGACCCGCACAGCAATGTGAGCAGATGGAATTCGCGCCGGATTGGATTGTCTAGACTGGCCAGCTCTATGAACCATCCTTTCAAGTCGCTGGTGCCCATACCGGTATTCCTGCGCTCCTCTTGATTCCAATCGACAGCGTCTGCGGGATTCTCACGCGGCAGCGATCGATTCGTCTTCCGAGCATGATTGTAAATGGCCCGCAGTGTACGCATGCTGCCATTTGCCATGTACGGACCGTTCTCCTTGGTAAGCTGATCATGCTTTTCGGCGACACGACCGGGATCGTTCGCGAGATCGAGCAGAGGGGTGTCAAGCCATTCCGAAAAGAGACGTTCGACGTGATCTCGATAGCCGCTTATCGTTTTTTCGCTACGGCCCTTTCGGATTAGGTGAGCTTCCAGATAGCGTTGCCAAGCCTGCTTCAGAGTAGCGGCCGCTACGGCACTATTCCCATCGGTGTCGGCCTTTCCGGCCTTTCCGTCTAGCCTCGCTTTCGGGTGCTGCCCTTTGCTGATCTGAGCAAGATATTCTTTGGCAATCGCGCGGGCTGCTCGAGTCGTCAACTCGCTGGCATCCCCAATCGACACTCTGATGGAAGAGGCCCGCTTTCCTCGTTGTCTTAGATCACCTTGAACAGTGAACGTCCTTTTCCGCTTCCCCACGACCACGAAGAAGCCTTTCAGCTCGGTGTCGCGAGCCAGATACCAGCCATCTTCAGGAGTCGGTAGCTGAGCGATGGCCTTGTCGCTGAGAGCAATGCGAATGTCGGTCATGGGGGACGTGAACTGTTAAAACGGTTTTCAAACGGTTTTGGCGAGCCGAGGTGTTTGGAGGTCTGGCTTCGCTGGAATGCGAAGCTATGCGACAAGTCCCTATAAATAAAAGACCTTCTTGGTCGCTGTCGTAGTGTGGCGCAGATTCAGAAGTCGTAGAGAGGCGCCGGTTTTGAACTCTTAATCAGCGGGTCCCAGGTTCGAGCCCTGGTGCGCCCACCAAGCTTTTCAATAGCTTAGGGGTTTCTCGCGGTCGTCATTCCGACAGACGGCCGACTGCTATTCCGACAAACCGGCTGCTTTTGTTCTTTCCTCTCGCCGCTTCTTCGTGCCCGAAATTAGCTGTTTCCGTGTGCGTTTCGCATAGGTCGGCAGCTGCCGGGATGACCGGTGGCGGCCTGCGGCTCTGAGCTCAGCGTCCGTTAGATCGCTGTCGGCGCCCTCGGTGAAGCCGCCGTGGCGGAACGAGGTGAATGACAGTTCTTCCCGCAGGCCGGCTGCGCGAACGATCTTTTTCACGACCTCCCGGAGGTAGCGAAGATCCTGCCTGGCTGTGATCCATGGCAGCGGGGTAGGCGACCTCCGGTGCTTATGGTCACGCCGAAAGACGAGCCCGGTGACGATGGTCTGCCTGATGTCGTCGAGTTCTGCCATCAGCTCGGGAAACAAGGTCTCGCCAGTCTCGTCGAAAAGCGGCCACCAGGCTTCCTCGCCATTCTTGGGATGGACGATGCGCACACTGTTCGGGCGTTCTTTCGGTCGATAGTGGCTGATCTCGAAAGCTCCGAACACGTGTTCTTCTCGCTGGAGCCATTCCCATGCGACAAGTGCCGCTGTCGCGATTGATCGATAGCCAAGTTCGTTCGCCTTGGCGCGAAATGCCACCAACTCGTCCCAGGTCGCAGTCGGCGTCTCGCGCACCGGCTGTCCCGGTGCGCGCGCTTTCAGACCCATTTTTGAGAATGGATTGACGGTGGGCACTCTCTTTTCTTCTGCACGTTGACCGACGAACCAGGCACGGCGGCACGCCGTCATCGCGGCATTGGCAAAGCGGCGCCGTTCGCGTCGTACCACGTTTCCGTCGGCGTCCTTCTCTTCAACAATCAGCAGCTTGGCATAAACGGCGTCGACGAAGCCTTTCGTAAAGTCGACGATCTGCTTCGACCCAGCGCGCGTGCCGTCCTTTAACAAGTGATCGGCGAATAGTGCCAAGCCCTGCTCATAGAGACGCTGCATCTTGTGGTCGATTTCCTTCCACTTCTGATGGGCCTTGAACACGTTGACAAGCCAATCAAAGAACCCTGGAATGATTCCAATCGGAACCATGTCGGTCATTCCGCGAGAGCGCCAACTGTCGAAGGCCGGCAGCAGAACGTACTCGGCGCGCTCAACCGCAGTGCTGTAATCTTCGCCAAGGGCCTCCGCCTTGACGTGACACCCTTGCGCACGCGCCCACGTCGGAGGCTCGAAGAAGTAGGCCCAACGGCCACTCTTCAACGGCTTTCGCCTGCAATACCGGGGCAATCTTAGAGCGGTCTTGGGAGGCTTCATACCAGCGCTGCCAGATCGGTTAACGGCCGATTCTGCCGGATAGCGAAGGCTCGCGCAACATACTCGTCTACGACCACCTTAGACCAAATTGGCTCTCGCGACCGGCCTCGGACTCGACAGTTCGTCGGCGATGGTGCACGCCCTTTGGAAATGGCGAGTATGAGTTCGTGCACGCTCCGGAAATCGAGATAGGCAGCGAGGGAAGACCTCGGACGACATCGCCCTGATCCTCGGCTTGTCCTGCGAGACGGTACGTTCGCACATGAAGCGTGCGATCCTGCACCTCAACGCATCGAACAGGCCGCACGCGATAGCGAAGGCGATCCAGCTTCGGCTCATCGACATGCCGTTCGCCTAGAACGACTTGTTCAACCTACGGCGCACTCCACGCGCAAGAGTGCAGTCGCCGCTCGCGCGCGCTGCTGGCAATGTCTTGCCATGGAGCAAGGCGAAGGCTGGACGCGAACCCGGCCGGTGACGCTGCTCGGCACAATGAGGCGGGACGCTTCTGGTGCGATGACCAACTGCCTGTGAAATGAAAATCCGCTAAGTGTTTGATTTGCTGGTGGGCCCGGCAGTTCTGCAATCTATAAGGCCTTTCAAACGGTTCGAGTGGCTAACCCGCGCTTTGTGCGTGCTAGTGCGGCCTAGTGTTTTCATTTGCTTGGCGAACCGCTCGCAGTGGATGGAGCGGGAGCCATGAGCGCAGTCAAGCGTTTGCACGGCCGATCCAAATATTACGGATCACAGGCGCGGCGGACTGATCGCGAAGCGCGGTCGCGGAAAGGGTCGCTTGCCAAAAATCTGCAACGTGCCGCGATGACGTTGCAGCGATTGCAACAACGGAAGCAGCAAGAGGAGGTACGACCATGAGAGCGGTGGATGATGTGAAAGTCGAAATCCCGGATGCGATATGGGAAGCAGTGAAAAAGCATTTTAACGTGGAAAACCCGGAAACCCAAATCGTCGAAATACTCGAGGAATATATCGCGAAGCAACGGTGTTGCATTTGCGGCGCAAGAATTGAAGAACCGATACGACGACCTTCCTAGACCGAACTCAACAAAAAATACCCCTCGGATGGGGCATCATCACCCGAGGGGCCTGCAGTGATCGCTACCACAACGTATGCGCTCGTCGCTGTAGTTTTTTGAAATCGTGAACCTGAAAACTGAAAACGGAAAACTGAAGAGAACCGCCAATGCTCGCTTTCAGCAATCGACCGTTTTCAGCGTTTGAAGGACCACGATCATGCACGGTGACCACAACAACCAGCGCAACGACCTTAAATCCGGTGCCGCCGGTGCGGCAAGCCCAAATCATGCGTCTGCCGACAAGCCACCGCAGCCAAAGTCGTGCCTCCAAGCGATGCTAGACTTTGCCAAAGACGGCAAAGGCCGGTTTGGTTTTCCGGGCGTGCCTGGCACAAGGAAGTCCTATTGCAGCAAGAAGTACGCAGAGGACGGCCGCAACTGGGGCATGACGCGCAACCCTGATACGATCAGGAAATACTGGAAGGATCATCCTGACGCCAACGTCTGCCTTGTCACAGGCGCAATCAATCGGCTATTTGTGATCGACGTTGACACTGTCGAAGGCCATAAAAATCTGACGCAAGACGGTCAGCTGGAGCTCGACAAGCTGATCGCTGACAACGGCGGCGAATGGCCCGTCACGCCAATGGTGCGCAGTCCATCGGGCAGCGTGCATTATTATTTCAGGTGGCCTGATGGCGACGGCATCACGATCAGTAACAACAATACCGGCAAGATCGGCCCAGGCATCGATGTGCTGGGCGACAACGGCATGGTGTTGGCACCGCCTAGCGTCAAGCCAGATGTCGGCTGTTATGAATGGCTGACAGGACCTGAGATCAAGCCAGCCAGTGCACCGCAGTGGCTGCTCGATCTGGTGGTCGAAAAAGTTGTGCCGCATGAACCGAGCGAACCGCAAGCGCCGACCGAAAAGCTTGCGGCGGCAATGGACTTGATACCAAACGAAGGCCTCAATGCTGAATGGTGCCTCGAGAAAGACGATGGCACGATTAAAAAGTTCACAGGTTGGGGCGCTTGGAACAATTTCGGCATGGCGCTCTATCGTGCATCTGGTGGCAGTGCCGAAGGCCGCAAGATATGGATGAAGTTCAGCGCCAAGAACAAAGACAAGTATAATGAAGAGGATGCAGCGTTTGCGTGGGACGAGCGTTATCGCAAAAGCCTGCCGACGAAGATCGGTGCTGGAACGATCTTTAAAATTGCCAACTATCTGAGTTCTAATTGGAGCGCGGTGTGGGATGAAGAGCATCCGGAGATTGTCGCACCTGCCTACGCCCGCGCTGCCGATATCGTTGCTATTAGCTACCAGCCACTGCGTCCGACGATCAAAGTCCCGCTAAATGATGCGCCGAAGATGCCGGTGATGAACCAGCTCAATAAGGTGCTGGCTGCTTCGCCCGCCGACAAGCCACCTGCGCGCGGCCTAAATGGTACGATGACACGTGTGGCCAAGATGCGCATTCCGCATACTCATGCCTTCTCTGCTGACGACGCCAACGCCGAGCATCCTGAAGACAACAAAAACAAGTTGCCTGCGCCCGACCAATATTTGCTCCTGACAATGAACGACCTTGAGACGGCCGAGCTGATCGAGCAGCACATCGACTTTATCAACGGCAAGGGCCGCTCGGTCTGCCTGCCGATACCATTTATCAAACACTACCGCACGCGGACGGACGAAAAGTTGCCGACGGTGGCGGCGATTGCGTTGGCACCGATCGTATTAGCGAGCGGAGAACTGTTGGCACCGAAAGGCCTCGATCGGACGCGCGGTATCGTCTTTGAAATTCCGGATCAGGTGCGCGCGATCATGCCTCGGCCAGTTGACTGCACCGATGCTGCCGTCGCCGAAGCGATGCGGTTCTTGTGCGATGAATGGCTATGTGACGTTTTGACCGACTATCACGGCAAGTGCATCATCATCGCCGCAGCGCTGACTATGATCGAACGCTCGCTATTACCTGATCGGCCTGCGTTCTGGGTTACCGCCGGACGGCGTGGCGGTGGCAAGACCACGACATTGTCAATGCTGATTTCGGCCATAACCGGCAATCTACCTGCCGCGTCGGCATGGTCAACCAACGAGGAGGAACGACGCAAGGCGATAATGTCACAGTTTATGTTCGGAGCGCCTTACATTCTATGGGACAACATTACGCGCGGCTCGCAGATAAACTGTCCGCATATCGAGAAATCTTGCACCTCTGCATTCTATTCCGACCGTAAGCTCGGGGTCAGTGAAATAGTGACAACGTCAGCAAGCACTATCCACTTCTTTACCGGCAACAATGTCGGGCCACGTGGTGATTTGGCATCGCGTAGCTTAAAGGTCGAGATTAATGTTGACCGGCCTGATCCTGAAAACCGTGTATTCCAACATGCCGACCCGATTGGTTGGACCGAAAATCATCGCGCCAGTTTGGTGCGGGCGTTCTATACGATCTTGATCGGCAATCCGCAGCTCAAGACCAAGCGTAACGCACCGTCAAAAACCCGCTTTAAGCTATGGTGGCGACTGGTCGGGGCGGCGGTGGAACATGCCGCAAAGCAGCACAGTGCAGCGACGCCGGTTGATTTCGAAATCATATTCCGCAGTCAGGAAGATACCGAAGACGAGGAATCTCTGACGCTAGCCGAGGTGCTCAACGCGCTGTCGCAACGTTGGCCTAAAGGCTTTGTTGCTAGCGATGTTGCCGGTGTGATCAACGATGCCAGATCATTCAACAGCAATGCTTCGGCCGATTGCGTTTTTAGCGGCATGCTGCAAAGCTTTCTTTACCCGACGATACAGCATGACCGCTATGTTTCGCCGAGGTCTGTCGGAAAGCAACTTGGGAAGCATAGAAACAATCCTGTCAGATATGACCAACAACAGGTGCTGACCTTGCGCAGCAGGAGCGATCATTCGGTGGTCAAAGGTAGCTTGGAGTATTTTATCGAGGTGAAAGCCGTCTAGGCCTTGCTTTGGCCGATTAACGCGGGCCGCTGGCGCGCGTCAGGCTGCGGCCTGTCAAGCAGTCGGCGCGCCTGGCTGCGGCCTTGCTAGAGCGTCGGCCTGCTGCGGCCTGTCAGCATCGGCCCGCGATCCGCGGCACGGCAGGGCCAAAATGCAAACCTCCCGCATAACCTCCAACTTTGCATTGATCTTATTGAGAGTTTTTTGGGGTGTGGGAGGTTTGGGAGGTTTGTTTTAGCCTCAGCGCAAGACGTTTTTGTTGTCCAAAAGAGGCTTGATAAGACGATGCGCAGTGCTGCTGAAAGGCCGTGCGGCAGCGGCTAAACAAACCTCCCAAACCATCCAAACCTCCCAAATCTGTTTCGTTGCGCCCGTCTCGCGGCAGGCTTAACCTAAGCGTGTCTATTGCGCATACCTCAACGGCAGGCGGCGCCCAATGTCAAGCGGCAAACCACGGCTCAACATCTGCATTACGCCACGCCTTCGCGGTGATCTCTCTCGCAAGCGCGCGAGCAGAGCCTCTCCGAAATCGCTCGCTCAGCGATCTGCAAAGAAACTGCAAAAAGACCTGCCTACCATCAATCGCGCTGTATCGACGCGCTGATGATTGTAGTTGCACGCTATGTGAAGAAGCCAAGCATGGCACGGCCTCGCGGCCACGCTTCGATGAAATTAGACCGGCGGGGGGCATTCGGAAAAAACTAAATCGTCCGGATTGCTCAGCGGCCCACAGGTCCAAGAGAGCTAAACGACACAGGTTTCCGATGCAACGTGGCCGAAAAACAGCTTCTTCCCGACCGCAACAGACTGCGACCTTGTCGCGACCGCTGCCAACGCCACCAGCGACGCTGACACGGCCGGAGCGATTCCTTTTCCTCAAAATCGTTGATGCGAACGCGCACCTTAAAACCGGCGATACACTGCTGCTAACAGCTTTTGTGCAAGCGGCGATCAAGTTTGAGCGGCTGGGCAAGACCGACAACGTCGGGGCTTGGGAAAAAACTGGTCGAATGATGTTGGCGCTGGCACGCGGCTTGCGCCTGCTGCCGACCACGGCCGCACGGACATTGACACGTATGCGGGAAGACCATCGGCCTAGTATGGCGGCGCAATATCTGGCCGAACATCCGGAAGACGACGATGACGACAGCATCAGCCTTGCTCACTGACGCCGACCGCAAGGCGCTGGCGCACTCGCTCGAACTGACAGTGGCCGAACCAGATCGGACCGAACAGATCGAGCGCAAATTGGAGACCGACGGGGCGCTCGCGACCGCGATGTTCGCCTCCTACCATCAACAGATGGCACACTTGCGATTGCGGCCTTGGCAGTCGCCGCCCTGCTGGATCGGAAGCGGCGCCGATATCGATCCGGAAGTCGCGGAAATCGGCAAGCGTCTTGAACGACTGGGGCTGAGTCGGTTTGAACCTGATCCAATCGGGGCGATCGAAAGGCCAAGGCACGAGGAGGTCTCACACATGACCTTAAGGTGATGGGACGATCAAAGGAGTAATCAACCATGAAAGCTGTTCACGAACTTTCCGAAGGCTCGCTATCTTGAGCCGCGATCTTGGGCACGCACCATTGCTGCCGACGCATTGCACTGAGCGGAGGCCTCGATGTCCGGCAAATCGCGATATGGCGGTGGCTTCGGTAGCGTTAGCAGGCATTACGCGACCAACACCGCAGCTGAGGAAACTAGTAGCACCGCGGTAACCACCGCGGCCACCGTCGCGACCGATGCCGCCGTTCGGGCCTCCTGGGCGCAGTACGTCCAGCACCTTGTGGACGAGCAGATCGCAGCGCTTAAGGATGGCGTCATCCGCGGATTGGGCAAAGGCATCAACGAGCGCCTCGCCCGCCTTTTCGATGAGACCAAGAAATTGCTTCAGCGCGAATTGGAGGTCAATTCGGTGAAGCTGGAAGCGGCGCTGGCCGACGTCCGCGCGGCTAAGGCAGAGATGCGAGAAGAAATCCGTGCCGAGCTTCGCGCCGAGATCGCAGACCGAGTGGCGCTGATCAAGCAGCCACTCGATGGCGCGCCTGGTCCCGCCGGCCCGCCTGGCAAGCTGGAGATCGTGAAGGATCACGTCGAGGGACGCGTCTATTACGAACGTGATCTCGTCGTCGCCAACGGCGCGCTGTATCAGGCCGAACGCGACACTGCGGCGATCCCACCACATATGGACTGGCTTTGCATCACGCGCGCAGGCCGGGATGGCAAGGACGCGCTCAATTACAGCATTGAAGGTACCTACGATCCCGCCGCGAATTATCGTCGACTATCGATCGTCACACTGAATGGATCGAGCTTCGTGGCACGCCATGATGATCCTGGGCCGTGCCCTGGCGACGGATGGCAACTGTTCGCTTCAGCTGGCAGGCGCGGCCAGCAAGGCCCCAAGGGCGAACGTGGCGAGAGGGGCCCGATGGGCCAGCCCGCGATTGTGCCTCGCATCACCAGCACCAATATCGATGCCGGGTACAATCTCAATCTGATTTACACCGACGGTTCTACTGACAGCATTCCGCTCCGTGCGGCTTTCGAACAATTCTTTGCGGAGACACGCACATGAAGAACGCAATCCAACCCTTTCATCGCGATGACTTGAAGCGGGTCAGAGAACTAACCTATCTCCGCGCGTCCACGGAGCTTTACTTCATGTACGGCATCAAAGGCTGGAAATTCGACCACGGCACCTTTCGCCTGACGCCCGTTTTCCTCGACGGCAGTGACGGGCCGATCGCGGAACTGCGGGAAATGTACGAGCACTTCAAGAACGTGCGTGCGCGGGAAGCTTGACGAGTAGTGCAATCATCAGGAAACGGGCACGCGATCCTTCGCAATGCAGCTCTTCGAGACAAGCTGATCAGGTTACCGCTGGTCCGAACGCCTCCGGTTAGCACCCGAAATGCGAACCGCGCAACAAAGGCGAGATCCTTCTGATCTTCGATCTCGATTTTGCGAAAAAGTGTTTCGACGCGCGCGCCCGCCGTCGCGCTAGGAGGGGCACGCCTTGATCGGCGCTGCCATGAGCAGCTAGAGCTGGAGAAACAGATATGCCGCGAAGGCGGCCGGGGCAAAATTCCATCAACTGCTCGACACGCAATCGAGGGCGATCAAGCAATACGTGAACGGCGGCAGCTTAAGGTGCGATGATCGGGAAGCCCCTTCGGTAGTGAACAGGGAGCGCTGCACCGAAGCTGCGTTATCACAGGAGGTCTGGGGCATTGGGCTTATTCGATGTTCTCGACGCATGCGCGAAGGCTTCCAAGTTCGAGCTGCAGCCGTGACTCGCCCAGCATCTTCGCCGGATCATGGAAACACTTCGCGATGGGCGCCGCGCTCGCCGCTCTGTATACGCGCCACAGTTCGTAGTGGTCCCTCTCGCGCATCGCCTTCTCGAACTCCTTGCGAGGCCAGTCGAAACGGCCGTCATTGCCTGTTGTCGACTTGACCTCAATCCATCGTACTCCGCCGCTCTCGTCAATCGACCGAATATCGTGGTCCGCACCGGGATCGTTCCGTGAAGTCCAGATCACAACAGACTCCGGCTCGGGATGGCCTGCCTGTTTAAGACGCTCCATTTCCCTGCGGTAGACCAGTTCCTCGCCGCGCAATCCGACCTCGCGATCTCGCTCTATCTCCGGAATGGTCCTTGGTGCCCAGGCATTGGACCCGTCCGAGCTGCCGGATTGTTGGAGACGAGGTCCTAGGTTTCGTTGCGATGCTTGTATGATGGTCAGCTCAACGCTTCCAAGGGGAGGCAGTGCCCCGAGGGCGGAAGACGGTGGCGTGAGCAATGGAGGAGCTGATCGTGTGCCCTGCGCTACGGCGTTGCCAGCGCTGTCTTCCGCTGAGCGTTCCTGCTTGTCCTCAGCCCTAAGTGAACTAAAGACATGTCGAATGATCTCCTCGCCGAGTTCCTCAGCGCCGGCAGTGGTGAGCTCCCATTCGGGCTCTTCGGGCCGTTCCCATCTTCGCATGTCGATGCCGGTCCGCTCCATGCAGACCAGAATCTCCTCGACAGTACGACAAAGGACTAACGGCAGGAAAGCAGTCGAAAGAGCGCGAGTCTGGGCGACATTCGTGGCCCCGACCACTTCGGCCAATGCCTGTGCGACGAGTTGCTGGAAATCGAGTTTGGTTTTCGGAGCAACAAGGCCAATAGCGCTGTCGCCGATGGCGGCCTCAACGGGAACGCGGGTCGTGGCCTTCCCGACAGAGTACGCTCGCGATATCTGCGAATAGAAGGAGACGCCGCTGATGTTGTGGAGACGCCTTGCAAGCTCATCCCGGTCTG
This sequence comes from Bradyrhizobium sp. UFLA05-153, assembly GCF_054185185.1. Taxonomy (NCBI): domain Bacteria; kingdom Pseudomonadati; phylum Pseudomonadota; class Alphaproteobacteria; order Hyphomicrobiales; family Nitrobacteraceae; genus Bradyrhizobium; species Bradyrhizobium sp. UFLA05-153. Next base: position 25,735 of record NZ_JBBIAM010000096.1, on the reverse strand, counting down.
CCGGTCTGAAACCAGAAAATGCATTACGCTGCAGAAGCGCAACTGCATGCAGCGCCTGCGCAAAGATTGGACGGCGCAGCATCGCCACCAATAGGTCGTTGTGGTGGGGCTTGAACCAGAGTGGTCTGTCAGATAGGTCTCCAAAAACAGGCGATCCGGCGCCGGCGATCGATGACAACAGCCGGATGCCTAGCCGATGGAAAAAGCTGCGGTTTCTCTCTGAAATGTCGACCACGCCGAGCGTCGAATCGGACCGTTCGAGGCGAGCAGCCAGGGCGGGGAAGTCGTTCTCGACCAGGGTTCCCGCCCGCAGTTCGTTGAGCGAATACAGCAGGCCATTTCGCGCTAGGAGGCATTCAACGGATTCGAGACCATCTGGCAGACCTTGAGGCCCCCGCTGCCGGTATGCCTCCAAGAGCACGCGCCTCTGCTGGTCCGTGAGCGGCTCACCCTTCCATGATTGGTAGACGTGTTGGAAGAATTTAGCCCAGTGGTCATCCTTAGCCTGTGCCTTGGCGCCCAGTGAGTAATAGGCGTGCAAAACCCTTTCGGAGCCACGATACACAGGCACAGCTTCGTCGAACACACGGGAGATATGTGTCCCTACGAGCACGTCCGAGGGGGCGTGATAGGCGCGGTCGACCCAAAGTATTGGGGCGTTTTCAAACTCTGTTCTAGAACGTCTCTCACGTTGAAGTCCGGTTATGATTGCCGGATATATGATCTCAGGTCTTGCTGGTGGTTCGGATCGGTTACGCGCGTCGTGGATCATTTCAGTGAGCGTATCGACGGAGGGATGCTCCCGAATTTGCAAGCGCCGATAGAGAGCCTCGTTTGAATCCCCAACTAGCTTGCCATCATCAGCAATTAAGAGGCGATTGGCTGGTGTATTCAGGAAAAGAGAGGATGGGGCAGCCAACCTGCCAGACCTTGCGCGCACGAAGGGTACATCGGCGAGCCGCTTTGCGGCCATTGACGTTATAAGACGCTGGTTGTCCGCAAGAAGACGCTCGAAGCGGTCCGCTGCCTCAGGGTGCTGCTCAATCTGTGAGGCAGCTGTGGTGAGGTCCACAGTGTCCAGGCGGTCCCGAATTCTGAGCTTAGCCAGGAGACTCGGGTTGGCGGCCATTTCTTTTGAGGGCGCGCTGACGAAGGTGGCCATGAACTTTGCGATCGCTCCCTTCAACGAAACCATATCCCTTGGCGCGGTCCACTCACCTTTATGGTTCTTCGTGACGGGGGACTTCCTGATCGCGGCCAGCACATTCCGTCCCAAGTGCGTGTTCTTGTCGAGAATCCGGGAATAGAGCGCCTCCCGCTCCGCCTCGGCTATGGAGCCCGCCAACGCTCGGCCCGCAGCCGCGGCCATCCACGTCTGTTCGTCGAAGTCCCGGCATAGGCCCGCGACGGCTTGGTGCTCAACGAGCGAAAGATGCAGCCGGTTCTCAAGAGGCTCGGGACAGACACCCCAAATCTCGGGCGGGACAGTGATGAGTTCGCTTGCCGGTCGAAGCTCGCCAACCGCTGTCAGCGTGGAGGCTGTGGAGCGGAGGTCGTGACGGTGGGCCCGGCTTAGCTGCCCTGAAAGTTTCGTCAGAGCTTTCGCTATGTCGACCTGGCGCGCCTCGTCGCTAAGGGCGACTTGGTAGTTTGGGAAGAAGTAGTTTGCCTCGTCTTTTTCGAGCTTCGTCTCCAGGTGCTTTGAGTCCTTATCCGCGCACCTCAGTCGGACTAGGGAGGAGAGGGTGAAACGACGCGCACCACTGGTGAGCGCAAGCTTTCGTGCGATCGGGTCGGCCACGAGCCTTGCATCGAGATAGCCCGAACTCGACAGGGATCCATCAAGGGCCGGATCAGCTAACACGACAATTTGGCTGGCGCTTGCAAACCGTTCGGAGCCAGCAGCCTGGGTAGGCCAGCAGGCTTGCTCACGTAGCCGACGCTCTATTTCTTCTATGAAGCGAGACGGTTTGGCTGCGTTAGTCCGGTCGAGCACCTGAAATGCTGCCGGGCCAAAGCGGTTCAGCCAGTCGCCTGTGAGAAGCGCGGCAGTGAATCGTGCCGCCTCAACCATCAGCCAATCGTTCCACTGGTTGTCGAGCAGGCTGCTGCGGTCATTGCTCAACTCAAATGGCGCGCTGACCCCGACGAGACAGCCAGTGAGGGCGTCGGGAGCCTCAAGAGGGTAGAAGAAGTGGCCTAGACGACTCTCGTCTAGGCGCCTCCTTCGCAGCAGTGGAATAGAGACGGCGATCCTGATTACGCGCACACCGGACTTGAAGTATGCCGGATAGGCACGATCCGCGTGCTTGTCCGGAATATGCAGGGCTATTGAGAACTCCATCTCCTCAAACTCGCGCCGCTGCTCGACGCTAGCGTGGATGTCGATAAGCCTTCCGACCCGGCGAACCACGGAAACGCCTTTCATGGGGGAACGCAAACTTTTGGCGTTCTGACTCCAAACTAAGGTGCGCTCGGCACGCGTCGATCGAAGCGTCAACTCGCGGAGCCCTGGACGTCGGCCCGGTAGCGCCAGCTTGACCAACGTGGCGAGCATCCCACCGGCCATGATCTCAAAGGCCCGACTCTCATGATCGCCCGTGAAGGGCTCGAGCATTTCGAAGGGCTCCTTGCGGAAGGGAACCCGCAGGCGTACGCCCTTGCTGCCATCCCAAGCTCGATCAGGAACCCTTCCCGTTTCCAGCGTTCGTAGGTCGAGGAGACACACGTGCCCGTTTGAACGCACGAATATCTCATCTCCGAACAGGAAGAGCGAGCGGAGTCCGAAGTTCTTGGACCCAATTCCATTGGTCTTTGGCTTGACTCTTTCCCCTTCGTCGTCACCAACCACTCGGCCAGTGCCGAGAATCACAGATAACCGTTTCCACCCGTCGGAGCTCATGCCGCGACCGTTGCCAGCGACGTACAGGGAGTCGGCACTGAAAGTTACGTTGAGGCGGTCGCCACCTCCATCGAACTCGTTCTGAACGAGTTCCCGCAAGACATCGCCGGCATTGTGACCCGCCACGAACTGCTCGACGATGCTGGCGCCGATCCGGGTACGCCGGTGACCTTTGAAATCGGGTGGCGACCAGTTCTCCAACTCGGAGATTGAGGATCGTCCCGCACGGCTTCGCCCTTGACCCGTTGCGGGGCTTGCCCGCCGTGTTTTGCGTCTATTAATTTTCACGAGATCGCCACCCTAGCCCAATTCTATGGCCGCAATGCTGGGGTGTCCCGGGGGCGTCGTCACCGATCGCTGCTTCGGATGGCGAGCCCGAGGACAGATTTAGTCCGGTACTCCCCCACGGCAAAGCGTTTCGGACTTGTGTCTTAGGGAAGTATAGCCGACGAAGTGAGCCCCAAGTAGCCGTCTTCGGTCGGATCAAAGCCCCAAAATGATACGTTCTCTTCCAATACCTTCGCTCATATGAAAAGCTTATTCGAGTGCCCTTTTCCTGATCATCAAGGGAGCTGATCCAGACCAATCCATTGATGTTTGCTGTCGAGAAGAAACGCACCGGGATGCCTTTTGCATCGGCAGCGTTTTAGTCTAGAGACTGAGCTCGTTGTTTCGGACTTTGGAACGGCTGGACCCGCGAATGCCAGGACCTGTCTGGCCGACAAGTTCAGGCGGAAGCTTGTCCGGCAGGTCAAAGGATAGTTCGCGAAGAGTGTCCCGGCACTCTACCTTCTTAGCCCACTCGCTGACCATGCGGTTACCCGCCGTCTTACGGAGCGCCTTGTCGATCTTGCCGACCCAACCCTCAAGCAGCTTATGCAGCTCAGGTGAGATCGCCTGCCGGGTCCAGATCATGTCGAAGTCGATGCGTCCGTTCATCACCCACGAAAGGGTGGCGATCGTGTAGGCGATAATGTTTGCCTGAAAAGCGGCAAACTTCTTCGACTTGACGATTGATTGAGTGGTCCGGAAGAGGATCGCTTTGGCAACGAACGCCTTGTACCAAGCTGTATCCGGCTCAAAGCCATCCGGATGTTCGTCCTTCAGGGCTTGCATAATGAACTGAAAGTTCTTCTGGTTGCCGAAACTCACCTGGTGCGCATGCCCATCCCAGGCATTTAGGTACTTTGCCAAGTCGGTTTTGGAGAACCTACGCTCTTTCGGAGTTTCCTGCGCAAATCGTCGCTTCTGGGCCGCGGCGAACGATGCCTTTAGCTCTGCAGCGCCGTAGCTACCACGAGCACGTTCATAGAACCAACGCCCTTTGCCGTCAGGCAGCCAAGTATTATTCGCAAGCTTTTCGACGGTGACGTGGAACGGATCGTTCGCAGAGAAGTCTGCAGGCTGAACGGTGTTCTGACTGTTGGCGGATTTCGAGACCGCCGCTACCATTTCATCGAGTTCCGCACCTCGCACACAGATGATCTTGGCCGGCACCGAGATTGCATCCAGGTCAGCGCCATCCTGCCGCTTGGCGCGATGCAGGCTGGCGGTGGTCTGACCACCATTGACGATCTGCAGGCCCCGTACCGATTTGATGCCGAACTGCCCGTGCCCGTTATCCTCTACCTCCATTGCATCAACGGTCGCGACAATGCCGTTGTTATAGGCTAGGAAGCGATGCGGAAGATCGCGGATGGTCGCTCGCAGCCCTGCGTTCACGCTCTTGCGGCCACGAAGCCCGAGAAACGCTCGCACGTTCAATTCGAGCAGTCGGGTGCCGTACTTCTCGTAGACATCGGCAAGCAGCGCGCCTGGCACGGAGGCCAGATAAGCGTCATAGTCGGCGTTTCCCGAGGATGCTTTGAGGCATGGGAGAGGGCCGCCAAAGTCAGCATTGAAATCCACGACAATGTCGTCTCTGCGCAGCCCCTGTCCGAGAATTCGCTGTAGACGCTCGATGCCGAAGAGATCAACGATAATGCGCGTGCCGTCGAATGCCTTCTTGAGGTCGATTGATCGGAGGCCTGTGAGGCCGTCCGACAGCAACACGATTCGAAGTACGCCGATCTGTTCACGCGCCTCATAGATATGCCGCGCAAGCTCGCTCGCATCGGTATTTGACGGCTCGATCTTCGTATGAAGCCCCTTGCAGCTGCACTCGTAGAATTTCATCGCCTGCTGCAGCGCGGTGAGGATTTCGTCCCGGGACAATGCGCGGGGCGGGAGTTCTCCTGTATGAATGGTCGTTACGAGCACGATACGCTCTTCATCGTCGGGGGTCGAATAACCCGTTATCTTGTACTTCGTCCGTGCAAAGTTGCCCTCCTGCCAAAGAAGAGTAGGGTTCTCAATGGCTCCTTCGTCACCGAGCCGATCCAGCACGATACGTGTGAATTCCTCCTCGCTGTATATGCTGCTGTCGCCGGACTGAATCGCTTCTTCGACTTCTGCCGCGAGTTCCCGGGCGAACGTTTCGATCGCTTCATCACTCATGAGGTTCCGCCCATCATTTTGAAAAATCGAGATAGACCATCAACGTCAATCAAAAACCCGCCTAGTAGTCTTTCGTCCAGGGAGTAGGACGCATCCACAATTTCCGCTGGCACTGATAGGCCAGTCAGCCGCGGAAACTCATCTCGTACCTCAAACCCATAGAGGTCCTGCAGCACGAATGAGGAAAGAGGAGAGGCTTGGCGATCCACCTCAATGAGGCCCGCCCTGAGCAGCCGATCATCGAACGCCGGCCTCACACCGGCTGCAGATCGATCCAGAGCGTTGCGAATATCATGCGCTGCTGTCACCAGAGTACGTCCCTCGGGCGCTTCTTGAAATCGCGGACGCGCGATGAGAAGGGTCGAGAGTCCCCTCCGATCGAGTTGATCCAGGCGGGATATTCGCATGAGACTTCCCCCGCCAGCGACCGCCTTGACCTCAATGCCGACCCCCGATCTGCTGAAGTCCTGGATACCGTCCAACGGGCCAAACCAGCCTTCGACGGCCGCTTCATATCCGATCTCGGCTGCCAAGAGCTCCAGCACTGTCAGTTCACCAAGGAGCCCGATCTGCTCCTCCCTGGAGAGGCCCCGTCGGCCCGAGCGGAGAAAGGCCTGCCACGCCTCAAGTCGCGAAACGCCGAGTGCGACGGCTTGAGCGGGAGCTTCAGCTTGCCTCACGACCTCGACAAGATCGGCGGCCAGCACTTCAAAAACATCACGCAGGGGTTCGCGCTCCAGCGCGACAGCAACGCGGAGCATTCCCTGAGCCGCGTCCCGTCGATCACTGAGACTGACGCCTTCCGCGGATATCCTCAGCAACGTACTCGGCGCAGCGCTGAGAGGGGCTTCGATGAGAAGCGCAATCCGACCGTCAGGCTCTCGAATGCCAGCCAGGAAGCGCACCGTTGCGGGCACGGAGAGGGCGACCGCCCTCCATTCGCGATCGCTTGGTTTGGCGCGCGCCGCTTCCGACCATTTCGATACGAGCTCGTCGCGAATGGATGTCATACCGGCTCGAGCCGTTGTTCGACGGAATTGAACCGATATCGGATTGAGCGGCCGCTGCGCGAATCCGGGAAGCTGACGACAACCCCGAAGATCGGTACGTCGATCGCATCAAGTTTCGCGTTCTGGGGTGAGAGCGGATACAGCAAGAGAAGCGCTCGTTTGGGATTTTCGCCGCGGACCTTTCGAATTTCAGGACCATCCGGTGTGGTCGCGTCGTCCTTGCCAGCCGCCGCGCGCTTTGTGTTCGTTGCGGCCAGGGCGCGAGCGAATTCCGATTGATCAAGATCGATTGCCTCATCACGGGGTGAGAGAATGGTCTTCACCACATACCGACCGGATGCTTCACCGCGTGGCAACGGGGCGCGTTCGATGGTCGTGAATCTCCATCCGTTCACGGCCAACGGCTCGCCGCTGCCGCTGAGGACCGCAACCGTCCAGTCGGTTAATTCCCTAACACCCAACTGCTCGCGGATGTACGAGCTCAGGCGGGCGGCGTTCACGTCTCGCGCCTCTTCCGGAAAGAGCAGAGATGCCAGAAGGTTTGCCACTTCCGCACCGGCGGCGACTTTCCACACGCGACGGCCATCGAATGATTTGAGCTCCGCTTGTTTTTGGGGCTCGGCAGCCGGCCCGATCCGGTCCAGGAAGCCGGTAATGGCACTGGCATTGCGTTGATTGGTTGCCAGGTCGTTGAAGAAGATCGTTTGTATTTTCGCCTCACCCTGAAACGATACCTGGAATTCCCGCGAGTGACGCATCTTGTTTGGCGCGGTTACGAGCAGGATGTCATGAGACTGGATTCTGAGACCGTACTGCTCCGGGGTGGCTCCGATCATGGCCATGTGGTCGAGGCGCTCGCGCAATTCCTCTGCTGCGGTAGCCACATGACGGAACCACAGCCGCAGATCAGGCGTCATGTAGATCCGACAGAGGTCAACGTAGCCGGGCCGATACCCGAACCAGCGTCCCATCTGCATGAGGCTGTCATACATTTTGGATGCGCGCAGGAAGTAGCTGACAGTCAGGCCTTCGAGCGTAAGTCCGCGCGAGAGCTTGTCGCCACCGATCGCAATGACGTTCAGGCCCTGCGCTGCGTTGCCGTCATAGTCGAGCGCGTCGCGAATTTCGCTGTTGACGACCTGCGGCCTGATCTTGTCGGCAGCGTAAGAAAGTTCGCGCTCGACAGCAGCCCATTCGGTTACGGGAAGCGTCTCTCCAATTTCCGTCATTCTGATCGCCGCCGACGTCGGGGCAAAATCCTGTTCCCAGAGCTCGCGCAAGCGATCGAAGACCGAGTCCTTCCTCTTCGATCGGTATTTGAGTTTGCGCTTGAGGTCCGAGACCCACTCATCAACCTGTCGGAAGACCGCTTGATGCACGTCCTTGAAGCGCGAGACGTGGACCAGCATCGAGTTATGCACATTGCGCTGGCCGCGTGCAGCGCGTGCCGCGCAGGCAAGCACGAAGCTTAAGATGGCGTCTTCGAGTGATGGCGGGATACGCTCCTCTCCGCCATACCGGGGCACGTAAACCTTCTTGTGGTCGACGGTGACCCAGCCTTCTTCGTCCTGATCAACGTCCCGCGTGACGTCGAGGGGCTCTTGGGCTGCGTCGCTTCCGCTGCCGTCAATGCCGAAGAGCAGGCTCGGTCCGACGTAGTTGGATGGAGAAGGGAGATTGATGATAAAGCTACGCGGGAATACGTCATCCCCGTGTTCTTCGGTGGCGGCCGCATCGTGAATGAGCACGTTTGCGAACGGAGTTGCCGTGTACGCGACGTACGCAGAGCGAGAAAATGCGGATAGAAGTCGTCGTATTTGACCATTGATCCGCTTCGGCTCGTACTCGGGATCAGGAGTATCGTCATCCAAAAACTGTTGTTCGCCGGTGTCGACTGACGCTTGATCCGCTTCGTCATCAATAAGAAGGAGCGGCCGCGCCTCGGTGTCACCCTTGGGCGCCAAAACTTCGCTAACCCAGTTGTTCAGATTTTCAAGAATGCGGGCATTCTTCTTGATGACCAAAAGCACCGGCCGCTGCTGCACCCCGATTCCGAGGTTGTCCGCAAAGGCGCGGTTGAAATCACCGTTTGCCGCCTGCGTGGTGAGATGCTCGGCATGGATGTTCTTGTCGAGTTCACCGACGCCGATCCGTATGAAGCCGCCGCCATTTGTGGGAGTGGTGTTATAGCCGAGAAAGTCGCGATCCATGCGGCGCTGGGTCTGCTGCCGAAGCGCATTATGCATGCCAGCAAGTACGATGATGAGCTTATACCCGGCATCTGCCGCCTTGCTCGCTAGCCCGGCATAGTTGGCTGTCTTCCCGAACTGCACATGCCCGACGACCAGCCCGCGGCGGTCCCAAGGACCGTCGCGATTGGGATCTTCGATCTGTTCCATGATCAGGTCGGTGGAAAGGTCGATCGCATCGATTGCCGCCGGAGGCCAGCCCTGATCCTGCAGCAGGAAATCGCTGTAGCGCTTGAAGAACCTGCGGCCCTCCTTCCGGTCTCCGAAATACCAGGGAACGTGTCCTCGCTCGTCAATGAGTTTGGTTGGCCGCCCAACCTTCACGATCAGCCTTGTTTCCAACTCCTCTACGATCGCTGCGATCTGTTCAGCCGAGATATCCTGGGCGAGGAGCTTCGCGCAGTCATTCACTGCCTTCTCGATCTCCTCTCTGCCAACAGCTGTATTGGGATGGCGCTGCCGAAGCATCATCAGGGCCATCGATCCAATCGCGTCCTCAACAGAACTCATCGCTTCGCCCCCTGCAACTTCCGTATCAGTTTTTGTTGAATATCTTCGACCTTGTCGAACGGGTCCATCGTCGAAAGCCGTGCCGCGACTTCGAGCGGGCTAAGCCCCGCTCGCTCCATCAATCTCGCCATCGAGAGCGCGGCGTTCACGAGTTCCGAGTTGTCGACCTCCTCATCGGGGACGCCACGTTCGGTTACGTCGAGCCATACGCGATCGACAGGGACTGTTCGCTCAATAAGACCGAGCAGTCCCTCAAGCAGATCGAAACCGGTCTTGTCCATGCGTCCTTTGATCAGCTGGATAAGTTCGTGGTCCCGCCGCATGGTGTACCGGCGCTTTGAGCCCTCGGGATTGACCTGCCAAATTCGCGATACGCCAGTTGCCTTCTGCCGACTACCGTACTGCCCGCGATGGACAAAAACCTCGCGCGCCTTGCGACGAACATCCTCGGCGATCCGCTGCAAGGGCTTTCTGATCGCGTCCGGCGGGCGAGCTATTGCCTTGCGCACGTCGATGCGCCAGTCATGGTCGGCTGTATTGGGAATGTCGATACGAATGCGGGCAAGCCGGCTGGTCTCATCGCGTGTCCATGCGCGGCTACCTCCGAGTCCGAGCCAGCCCCCAGCCGAGAGCAGGCGCTTCTGCCGGTACACGTAAAAACCCTGCTGAGCCGTCCAGCCATCGGGTCCGCCGGCCTTCTCGAATTCAATTTCGCTGCGGAAGCGGTCTCGGTGGGGCAATACGAACCCGCGCACACGAACTCTGCCTCCCGGGCCGGTTATGTACTGTTCCGGATTACGGATGATCGATTCATCCCTTTCTAGGAACGGGTCCCAGGCATTCACCCGACTGCCGTTCAAGGTGATCTTGAGCGGTCGGGCGTCGCCCGCAAGAAAACGGTGGAAAACCATGCCAAGGTGCGCATCGACGCGCTGTAGATCGGCCAGAAACGACTCGTAGCTGGGCCGATCGGTGGTTCGCCCGAAGTCGACTTTGCGCCACACAACGAGCGTGCCCGTCTTTTTGGACTTCAATTGATCGCGGATTTCCTCCGGAAGGCCGGCATCCCCTTCGATCAAATCCCACCCACCGCCGTTTTTGCGGAGCTGGTCCAGATCCCACGTGAATGACGCCAACCCCGAACGGATTTTGGACGCCACGGTCAGCTGACGGCACTGCGATAGCGATGCGGTCTTGAGGCCCAGTCCAAATCGGCCGAGGTCTTCTGCCGTCCGCTCAGCTTCCGGGCCGATGCCGCCGAATCGCATGGCTTCGACCAGCCGGTCGGCATGCATGCCGGACCCGTCGTCCAAAACCCAACCGATGGGCTCTCCGTCGTTCCACTCCCATTGGATCTCGATACCCTTTGCACCCGCGGCTATGCTGTTGTCGAGAATGTCGGCGATCGCCGTCTCAAGCGAATAGCCGACGCCCCGAAGGGAGCCGACGAGAGCGGCAGCGGATGGAGGTACGGCGCGCGTTGGCACGGGAAAAAGCTAAGAGAGCCCCACGGGAACAAAGGAATCGCAACTTACCAAGGGGTGCGGGCGCTGGCGAGCCGAGTCCGCGGTTTGACATCATGAGCCGGGAAAAGCGCAGCGCCCTGATGGGTCGCATCCGGGGCCGCAATACTGGCCCAGAATTGACCGTTCGCAGGCTGCTGCACGCGATGGGCTACCGCTTTCGGCTCCATGCCCGGGAGCTTCCGGGGAAGCCCGACATCATCTTCCGGAGCAGGCGTGTTGCGCTCTTTGTGCATGGTTGCTTCTGGCACCGCCACGACTGCGGGTTGGCGTACATCCCCAAGACCCGTCCCGAGTTCTGGCAGCGCAAGTTCGAAGGCAATATTGTGCGGGATCGAAGAACGAAGCAGGAACTCGAGGCGGCAGGTTGGCGGGTGGTTGTGGTCTGGGAGTGTCAGTTGAGCGACCTTGCCGCCCTCTCCAAGAATCTCGCGCAGGAGCTCGGACGGCCGGGCGTTCTCGTCCGTCGCGTTGGCACGGCTAGTGCTCAGTGCTCGGGGCCGAAAACTCGCGCTCAAGCCAAGAGCGCACGGCAGTAGGGTCCGCGTGCCCGTGTCGCCTCAAGAGGCCAACGATGTCAGCCGCCGCGATGACGATGATCGGATGCTCGTCTTCCTTTATCTCGCGGTACGCCTGCAGATCGACGTAGCTCGTGGTGACCAATATTCCGAACTGCCGGTGCCGCAGCCGCGAGATGAGGCGGGACATCTCCCGCACCCCGACGCTGTTGTCGAGGGCATAGCACTTGGCCTCCAGCGCGAAATCGACGAGGATCGAAGCGATTCCGTGGCCGAGTCGCAGCTTGCCGATCGCGTCGCGTCCGCCATCGCGTGAGGGACGCGTCAAGTCGAGCTCTGCGATGTCGGGCAACATTAGTCGGGCTATCGCCGCTGCGCACTTCTCGAAATCGTGGGGTCGTCCCTCAAAGAACTGTTGCACTTCGCGAATTATGGCTAGGTCTTCCGCGCCCGCGGGAAGTTGTTCTACCCTGGTCCTGTGCTCGATCGAGCGCGTGGACTTGAGTGACCTATACCGCCCCTTATCCACCCATTCCATCCATGCCTGTGGAGCACGCGGCGAGTACGGGTTGCCCGAGATGACTTCTTCAAGCCAGGCTCGTTCGATGAGGGGGACATTCAAGATGGTGAAGCGTGCCCGATAGTTCTGAAAGCGCATACTATTTGCGGTCCTCCAGATTGCCACCAAGTCCTCGGCGACCTGCTGTTCCGAAGTGCCCGGGACAGCGAGCCCGAGGAACGTCACGTCTCGCCACTGCCCGGTATTGCCGAACACGAAGATCGGCGGCACGCTTCGCCGGCCCGCATCTCCCTCATGCGCAGCAGCAAAAATGCGACGAAGGAGCTCATTGCCATTGCGGGGCGTTGCATGGAGAGCCCGGCCCGGTTGCTTGTTGTCTCCATAGTACGTGAACACGCCGGTCTCCCGATCAATCTCATCGGGCCAGTTGGCATCGGCCATGGAGGACGTCAGAACGACCATCTCAAGGCCTGCCAGCGTGCCGCGATAGCGGAATCCGCCCATGTTGGACACTCGGAGAAGACGAGGGAATGGATCATCGCCCGCGTTGCCCGAGCGCCCACTTTCGTATACGGCGTCGACGTGCAGATCGGCCGTTCCAAGCTCGTCGAACGAGACCGACTTCCCTGCGTCCCCCAACTGCGTTCTCCCCTACAATATCTGATGCGGCGGCCTGGCAATGTCCGCCGAACCTGGTAAGTTGCGGCGGCTTTGACTTCGCCTCATGGAATCTTCGGTCGATGAAATCATCCTTTGCCGTCGCCGCCAAATGCGCTCGGCTTAGCAATCCACAGGCGCGTCCGCGAGTTCTTGATCTATTCGCGGGTTGTGGAGGCTTGAGCCTTGGTTTTCGGGCTGCCGGCTGTGACATCGCCGCAGCGCTCGAGATCGATGAGCTGGCCGCCCGCTCCCACGCGCTCAACTTCTTCAAGGATGCTCCCAAAGAGATCATCGAGCACCACGCAAAGCCGCGAAACGTCGCCTCGCTTGAACCCGAAGATCTTGTCGCGGAATTTGGTCTCGGTGAGACGGCTGAAGCCATCGATATCATCGTAGGCGGGCCTCCTTGCCAGGCATATGCCCGCGTCGGGCGCGCGAAATTGCGCGAGGTAGCGGATCATCCGCGCGCGTTCAAAATTGATCCGCGAGGCAACCTGTATCTGCGATACCTTCACTACGTCGACCGGCTGAAGCCGCTCGCGATCCTCTTTGAGAACGTGCCCGACATTCTCAACTATGGCGGCCACAACGTCGTTCAGGAGATCGTGGAGGCCCTCGATGCCATGGGATATGAGGCCGCGTACTCACTCATCAACGCGACGCATCACGGCGTCCCGCAGATGCGAGACCGGGTCTACATGATCGCGTATCGCAAGGAGCTGAGCGCGACCATTCGCTTCCCTGGCGCAACACATAACTGCGACCTCCCGCCCGGCTATGCGGGGACTCGCGCTGTTTCGCTAAAGCTCATAAACTCCTCGGAGGGCTACGCGTTCGTCAAACCGGACACCGGGCATGAAGGACTTCCGCATGCGGTGACCGCACGCGAAGCGATTGGTGACCTGCCATCCGTCACGGCCCATCTTGAAGGCAGACTGAAGCGAGGTGCACGGCGTTTCACCGAGGCGGTGCACTATCGCAGGACAGCATGGGAGAATCTCTCCTCGTATGCTCGGTTGATGCGATCCTGGCCTGGCTTCGAAGCCCGCGACGGAATCTACGATCACGTCCTCCGGTATCTGCCTCGTGACTCTCGAATTTTCAAAGCGATGATGCCTGGAGATGAATACCCGGCGGCTCACCGTGTAGCATTGCAGTTGTTTCAGACGGCCGCGCGGCGACGCGGACTTTCCCCTTCAGGCGTGGGATGGAGATCACTGCGCGATTCGATGGTCCCCCCGTACGATCCGACGAAGTTTCCCAACCGCTGGTGGAAGCTGAAGGCGAACGGTCCCGTCCGGACGCTTACTGCCCACATTGGCAAGGATACCTATACGCACATTCACTACGACAGCGATCAGGCACGGGTGATCACGGTTCGCGAAGCGGCTCGCCTTCAATCGTTTCCTGACGGATTTGTCTTTGCTGGCACAATGAACCCAGCCTTCCGACAAATCGGAAATGCTGTTCCGCCGGTCCTTGCACACCAGATTGCAATTGAAATCGTGAGCAGTCTCCAAAGGGCGATCAGAAATTCTGAAAAGGCAACAGTCCTTAACTCTCTTGAGGTCGCCTGATCTCCACCCTGTCCGATGTACGCCTTTGACGCGCGATATTCGTTCACCGGCATCGCCTTGGGATGGATCGGCTTCACCGCTGCGTTCGGCGCGGTCGTCAGGAAGCCGTACACCGGATGTGGCCCGGGGATCGGCTTGGATTTGGTACCCCGGTCGCCGTTGGATGTGGTCCAGCCCGCGAAAGCGAACAGGCGCGAACCAGACTACATCCTTTTTCCGGTTTCCGGGCTCGGCTCGGGCGCGTATTCGGCGAAGCTGTTTGGCCGGGATCGCTGGCAGGCTCGCCGCCCACAACCGCACGTATGCACTACAAAGGACTCGCCTAACAAGAGCTGCGCCTGCTAACGCATATTCGACTAACGAATCGGTTGATTCGGATTAGAATCGCAACCTTAGTGACGATGAGCAACACACCATGAGGCGCGGGTTCTTGACGCTCAGAAAGTGCTTAGGATTGGGTGAATGAGCGGTGCGCCCAGAGGAACGCGCGAGCCTGGCGGCTCCAAGTGGCATCGGTGGGATCCACACATTCACGCCCCAGGCACCGTTTTCAACAATCAATACCGAGGAGAGGACGCTTGGGCGAAATTCCTCTCCGCCGTCGAGACATCGACGCCGCGCATACGGGCGCTAGGCATCACCGACTATTACAGCGTCGACGTCTACGAGCAGGTGCTCTTGCACCGAAAAGCCGGCCGCCTCGCAGAGGTGGACCTCATCTTCCCGAATGTCGAACTGCGCTATGGGATCGGGACCGGGAGCGGATCTCCGATCAACTTCCATCTCCTGGTTTCGCCAGACGACCCTGAGCACGTCGAGCAGATCCGGCGATTCCTTCGTTCTTTGACTTACACGGCCTACGGCCAACCTTTCCGTTGCGAGCGCTCAGACCTGATTCGCCTCGGTCAAACTCACGACAAGTCGATCGCCGACGATGCCGCGGCCTTCGCATGTGGCGCCAACCAGTTCAAGGTGAACCCCGACGAGTTGCGCGCGGAATGGAAACGGAACCCTTGGATCCAAGAGAACGTCCTGATCGCGGTCGCTGCCGGCAGCAACGACGGCACCTCCGGCCTCCAGGGCGATCCATCGCTCGCGACGCTTCGCAAGGAGATCGAGCGGACCGCTCACATCATCTTTTCCTCGCAACCCAAGCAGCGCGCTTTCTGGCTCGGCCAAGGCGCGGTCACGGTCGAAAAGCTCGCGTCCGACTGGAACGGCAGGAAACCATGCCTGCACGGCAGCGATGCGCACGGCCCCGATCGCGTCGGTGTCGTGGAGAAAGGCCGATACTGCTGGATTAAGGGCGATCTCGCTTTCGAGTCGCTCAGTCAGACCTGCTTGGAGCCGGAGACCCGCGTCTTCATCGGCGCCATGCCGCCACGCGGTGCACTCCCCTCGCAGGTCGTCACCAATGTTGAGGTGACGGATGCGGCCTGGCTCGTCACGAACAACGTGCCGCTCAATGCCGGGCTAGTCGGTATCATCGGCGCGCGTGGCTCCGGAAAGACTGCGTTGGCCGACATCATCGCCGCCGGCGGATACGCCCTTTCGCCCCATCTGAGCGAGCGTTCCTTCATTCGTCGCGCCAAAGACCATCTCGACGAAGCCTCGGCGCGCCTGACGTGGGAGGACGGTGATCCGACCTCGAATGAACTCCGTCATGTTGAGATGGAGGATTTCCTGGACTCGCCCCGGGTTCAGTATCTCTCACAACAATTCGTCGACAGCCTTTGCTCGGCTGAAGGCGTCACCGATGAACTTCTCGCTGAAATCGAGCGTGTGATCTTTCAAGCGCATCCGGACGAGGATCGGATGGGAACGACCGAGTTCCGCGAGTTGCTCGGCCTCCGCGCGGCGCGAGGGCGCGCCCTGCGCCAGAGCCATGAGGAAGCGCTCACTGAAGCCACCTCAGAACTGAACGTCGAACGCGAGCGCAAAGCCGGTTTGCCCGCGCTGAAGAAGCAGCGGGGCGAGAAGGCGGCATCAATCGCCAAAGACAAGCGCGATCGAAGCAGCCTGATCGGCAAAGGCGGAGAAGAACGCGCCAAGCGGCTGGATCAGGTCTCTACGGCCGCGGAGTCTGTCCGGTTTCAAATCGAGCAAGCGCAGCGCCGGCGCCAGGCGCTTCTGGCGCTTAAGGATGAGGCGGATGACACCCGCAAGACGAAGGCGCCAGCGCGCCTTCGGCAACTGCGGCAAGCCCATCCCGAGTCCGGACTGAGCGCCGACCAGTGGAAGGCTTTTCTTCTGGAATTCGCAGGCGATGTTGACGGGATCCTGTCGGCGGCCATCAAGGCCGTCGATGCCCGCATCAAAACATTGTCGGGACCGAACGCGGGAGAAATTACCATCTCGTCCGGAGCGCCGCCATCGCTCACCTCGCTGCTTCCGGACGGACAACCTCTCGCCGACCTCACGCTCAGCTTGCTGAACAAGGAAGTGGCCCGCCTCCGCGCTCTGATCGGGATCGACACGGAGAATGCGAAAGCCTTTGCTCGTTTATCTGAAAAGATTTCTCGCGACGAGGCGGCATTGGCGAAGCTGGATCGCGACATCGACTTTGCGGAAAAAGCTGACGATCGGATCAAGGAACTTATCGAGTCGCGCCGCGACAGCTATGCCTCGGTCTTCGACGGCATCATCGACGAGGAACGCGAGCTCTCGGCCCTCTACGCGCCGCTGAGGGCCCGCCTCGGAACGGAGGAAGGCGCACTCGGACAGCTCTCTTTCTCCATCCGACGGGTGGTCGACCTCGGCGCCTGGGCGCAATCCGGCGAAGAGCTCCTGGACCTGCGCAAGACCGGACCGTTCAAGGGCCGCGGCGCGCTCCTGGCGGCAGCAAAAACGGATCTTCAGGCTGCATGGGAGAAAGGATCGAGCGCCGAAGTCGCTGAAGCGATGGCGCGCTTCCGCGAGGCGCATGAGCGTGACTTAGTCGAACACGCGCCCGTCGAGCGTAGCAACGCTGCGGCGTTCCGCGAATGGGCGGGCCGAATATCAAGCTGGCTCTATGGGACCGACCACATCACCGTCAGTTACGGCGTCCAGTATGAGGGCGTCGATATAGAGCAGCTCTCGCCGGGCACCCGCGGCATCGTTCTGCTGCTGCTCTACCTTGCGATCGACCGCGACGATGACCGGCCGCTAATAATCGATCAGCCCGAAGAGAACCTCGATCCAAAGTCGATCTTCGATGAGCTAGTCGAGCGATTCCGACGCGCCAAACAGCGGAGGCAGATCATCATCGTCACCCATAACGCCAACCTGGTCGTCAACACCGACGCCGATCAGGTCATCGTGGCAACCTGCGGCCCTCATCGACCGGGCCAATTGCCGGAGATCACCTATCAGAGTGGCGGTCTCGAAAACCAAGATATCCGCCGTTTGGTCTGCGAGATTCTCGAAGGGGGCGAAACCGCATTCCGTGAACGCGCGCGACGCCTGCGTGTCCAGATGTAAGGCGGAGGCCATCGCGATGGACGGACACAATTTTGAGAGATTAAAGGATCACATCCTTCCCCTCTCGGTGTCTCGACGCTTCGACATCGCGCGCACCGAGTGGTCGCTGGTCGCGGTTGAGATCAGCGAGGAGTTCGATCAGTGCCCCTGCGGACAAGACATCAAGGAACATTGCTACATCCGCAACCGCGTGAATGGTAACGAGACCTACGTCGGCAATGTCTGCATCAACCGCTTCATCCAGATCGATACTGGCAATCTGTTCGATGGCCTGAAGCGCATCGCGAAAGATCTCACTGCGAACGCGAACAATGATCTCATCGAGCACGCCTATCGAATGGGCTATCTCTATGGCGAGAAGGAATACGCCTTTCTTAAGCAGACGATGCGAAAGAGAAATCTCTCTCCCGCGCAAATCGAGTGGAAAGCTAAAATAAACCGGCGGATCGTATCTCAAACCGTGGTTCGGAAACGCACCGTCAGGTGATGCGAGCGCGCCAGCCGCAAAATCAAAAGCAATGAACGCAACTTTTGGGGATGGCGCAAAATGCACATCGAAACACTTTGCTTGACCAATTTCCGATGCTTCGGACCTGCGGTATCGGCGATCGATCTCACCGCGGGACTCACCACCTTCGTGGGCGTGAACGGTGCAGGCAAGACGGCCGTTCTGCAAGCGCTTCAGCGCCTGTTTGGGATAACCGGCGAACAACGCCGGCTTCGCCGGCAGGACTTCCACGTTCCGGCCGAAGAGCCGGCGGCACCGGCACAGCGCACGCTGGCGCTAGAGGCGATCCTGGCTTTTCCCGAATTGGATGCAGGCGGGCCCGACGTCGGCGCCATCCCTGAATTCTTCCAACAGATGGCGGCAGATGAGGCCGGTCGACTGAAATGTCGTCTGCGCCTCGAAGCGATCTGGACCGACGACGGATCGCTTGAAGGGACAATCGAACAGAAATACTGGGCCGTTCGTGCATTCGGCGCATTTGCAGAGGCTGACTGCATCGAGCTAAAACCGCTCGACCGCGCACGCATCCAAATGATCTACGTGCCAGCGTCGCGGGATGGAGCATCCCAGGTAACGGCTTTCCTACGCGGTCGCCTGTGGCGTGCGATCAACTGGTCGCAAGGAATCAGACAAACCTTCGCCGAAGCTGGCGTCACCCTCGATGGTGCCTTCGCGGCTGAGCCGGCAGTCGATATCGTCGTGGGCTCTGTCGCGCGACGATGGCAGCAAGTGCATACAGCGGGCACCGACACGACCCCGCTGTTTCGTCCGATCGACCTGCGCTTCCAAGAAGCCATCCGTAAGGTCGAGGTGGTGTTCCGGCCCGACGAAGCTGGACGTGAACGCGCGCTCGATGATCTAAGCGATGGGCAGCGATCACTCTTCCATCTCGCGATGACGGCCGCCACCCTGGATGTCGAAGCCGTCATCGCTGCAAACCCGGCAGAACCAGGTTTTCAGCCAGGCGGCGTTCCACTGCCAGCGCTTACGCTCATTGCGGTAGAGGAGCCCGAGAACAACCTAGCGCCTTTCTATCTGTCGCGTATCGTTCGCCAGATCGAGGATCTTACGGCCGGCCCTCGAGCGCAGGCCATCATTTCCAGCCACTCGGCAAGCATCCTTGCGCGGGTTGATCCATCCCAAGTCCGGCACTTCCGGCTCAACCCGGCCGATCGAACGGCGCGGGTCCGCGCAATCCGTCTACCGTCCGACCAGGAGGACGCGTCGAAGTTCGTGCGCGAGGCTGTCCGAACGTATCCGGAGCTCTATTTCGCTCGCTTCGTCGTGCTGGGCGAAGGCGCGTCGGAAGAGGTCGTGCTGCCGCGACTGGCTGAAACGATGGGGCTGGATATCGACCGCTCGTTCGTCGCCGTCGTTCCCCTAGGCGGCCGCCACGTGAACCACCTTTGGCGACTTCTGACCGATCTCGACATTCCCCACGCCACCCTTTTGGACCTTGATTGGGGACGAGACGGGGGCGGCTGGGGACGCATCAAGACGGCGTGTACCCAGCTTCTCGAAACCGGTGTGCCACCACAGGCAATCTTCGCCCAACCCGATCCCGCAGGTCCAGCCGCGAACCTTTCTGCGTTCGACAATCATGCCGTTGAAGACTTCGCCGGTCTAACCAACTGGGCAAACGCGCTTCGACAGCACGGCGTCTTTTTCTGTACCCCGCTTGATCTCGACTATTCGATGCTGCAGGCTTTACCGGCGGCCTATCAAGTTCCTGAACCCGGACGACAAGGTCCATCGCAACGGGGAGACCCCCGCATCGCTGTTCTTGGCGAGGAGGGGCGTCACGCCCTCTACGGCCCCGACCGCGAGCAAGTGTTGCGCTGGTATCGCTATCTGTTTCTCGGTCGAGGCAAGCCCAGCACTCATGTGCGCGTTCTGAGCAGCCAAGCACCGCAGGCGTTGGCGGCAGGCGCACCAGAAGAACTGCGCGCACTTTTGACGTCGATCTCTGTTCGCCTCTCCCCGCCGCCACACAATCCACACCAACCACGGGCGCGCTAACCATGGCGCTGGTCCGACAAGAAGAGTGGCGACCCCGGGGCATCGACCATCTAGAACCCGACGCTTGGCGTGCTTTGCGCCAGCCTGGCTCGACCTGCGTCGTCGCGGGACCTGGGGCCGGTAAGACCGAGTTTCTCGCGCAGCGCGCCGCCTATTTGCTCGAAACGGGCCTTTGTCCCGCGCCATTTCGCGTCCTAGCGATCTCGTTCAAGAGCGACGCCGCCGACAATCTCGCCGCTCGCGTGAAAAAA
This sequence comes from Bradyrhizobium sp. UFLA05-153, assembly GCF_054185185.1. Taxonomy (NCBI): domain Bacteria; kingdom Pseudomonadati; phylum Pseudomonadota; class Alphaproteobacteria; order Hyphomicrobiales; family Nitrobacteraceae; genus Bradyrhizobium; species Bradyrhizobium sp. UFLA05-153. The sequence goes on along the minus strand of NZ_JBBIAM010000096.1, from coordinate 5,530 downwards.
CGGTGCCCGCAGGAACTCGCAAACCGCTTCACTTCCTTGACGTTCGATGCCTTCACCAAAAGCCTGCTCGATCGATTTCAGCCGGCGATCCCTGCGGATTGGCGACCAACCCGCCCCTATGACATCGCATTCCCGACCTATCGTCAGGTGACGGGCTTCCTTCAGCAAGAACTTCTGGGCGCTCCGCGCGAGTGGAGAGCCGATGTCGCGGCACTGGACACCGGTGACTTCGAATCTCGCTATGTCGGCGCATATCGACTGCCGATCGTCCGCGCGGCGCCGCAGTCCGGCGTCGAGCGCACGATCCAGCGGTGGTGGACGGCCCAGCTTGGCGCTCAACCACGGTCGAGCTTAACCTTCGTCAGCCTCAACCGTCTCGCCGAACTGCTCCTGCGCGCGGGCCCTCACATCCGGCGAGCCTTGCAGATCACGTACCCCTTCATCTTTGTCGACGAGTTCCAAGACACGACCTACGCGCAATACGATTTCCTGCTGTCGGCTTTTGCAGGGGCAGATATCGCAGTCACGGCGGTCGGCGACGACAAGCAGCGCATCATGACTTGGGCGGGCGCGCGGGCCGACGCCTTCGAGCGCTTCGAAGCTGACTTCGCGGCCATTCGAATCCCACTGCTGTTCAACTTCAGATCTTCACCGGATCTTGTCCGCATTCAGCATGTCGTCGCCAGAGCCTTAGATCCCAATGCGGCGGCGACGGTGGCTCAAGCCCAGCGTCAGGTCGACGGCGACGTCGCCCAGGTTTGGAACAGCCCGACAAAGGCGCGCGAGGCCGGACACCTCGCCCAGTGGCTGGTGAATGACATGGCCGCGCGGAGCCGCGCGCCGCGCGACTACGCCATTCTGGTCAAGCAGAAGTCCGATGACTTCGAAGCCGACCTCGCCGGTGCATTTGCTCAGCAGGGCTTGCGGTTGCGCAACGAAAGTCGCACGCTCGGCCGCACGACACTGCAGGACCTCCTGACCGACACATTCGCGAAGATAGCCATCGCGTTGCTCCGCCTTGGCTCGACCCGGCGCGCCGCCTCCGCTTGGCAGTTTGCGGCAGCGGCCCTCCTCGAGATCCATCCAATCCTAGAGGACGACGATCTCGGCGAAGCCAGAGCGGAGGAGCAACTCACGACTTTCGTCGCGGCGCTGCGCAGCGATTTGGGCAACACTCCGCCGTCCTCAGCAAGTGCGGTTATGTTCGCCGATCGGCTCATTGCGTTTCTCGATCTAGTCGCGTTAGCCCGAACCTACGTCGAATATTCGACTGGCGACCTTCTCGCGATCATGGTCGACGCCTTCAAGCGCCACCTTGCCGCGTCCGCGGATGGGGCCGCGACATGGACCGAAGCGCTCGACACCTTCGAAGGCATCGGACAGATCCCACTCATGACCGTCCACAAAAGCAAGGGGCTCGAATACGACACCATTGTCTTCGTGGGGCTGGATGATCAGGCATGGTGGGCGCATCGACCAGGAAATCCCGAAGGTCTCGCCACATTCTTCGTTGCGCTCTCCCGCGCCAAACAAAGGGCGATCTTCGCGTTCTGCCGTGCGCGCGGGCAACGCCAGCGTGTGGCTGAACTCTTTCAGCTTCTGACCGACGCCGGCGTGCCGGAGATCGCGATATGAGCGCGCCTGCGGATCTGGCCGAGCGTGGCGGTCGCTCCATCAATCTGCCAAGTGGAACGCCTTCGCTCAGCCTTCGGAGGTAGGCAGCGCCACCTGATCAAGCGAACTTCGCCGCATCAATCGTCCTCCGAAGCGCAAGCAATTCTTTGGGTCGAAAAGCCTGCTGGAAAGTGGCAAAAAGGGGCGAGAGTGCTCCACCGCAGTGCTCAACCGTTCTAGAAACGCGTCGTTTTGAAGGACTTCTGCGCTGCTGAAAATCGGTGGCGGAGAGGGTGGGCTTCGAACCCCCGATAGGCTTGCACCTGTCACCTGTGCCGCATTTCGAGTGCGGTGCATTCAACCACCTTGCCACTTCTCCTGGCGCCAAATCGGAGGTACCCCCGCATCAATGCTGGACGCGTCAGCGAGACCCTGACTGAAAAGGATCATGTCGGAAGCAAGCAGGTCGCAGCATCTAAGCGCTCTGCGTAAACTCTGACGACGGCGGGCGGCGTGATGCCGCCCGCTTCTCGTCATTTATCAGTCTACCGCATTGTCTTCGTCAAACCGCCCTTCGTCGTTTGACTTGGTACAGACCGGTGCCCAGCTTTTTTACCTTACCAAGCTTGACGCGGTCCATGATAAGCGCATTGACGCGCAGGTAAGTGGATTTGTTTCGCGGTCCCGGTAGCAGGCCAAGCAGATCAAGCGCATTGCAAACGTCCACATGACGCACGGAGCCGGTTGGATCGGTGCGCGCTATCTTTTGGCCTTTCATGTTTTTGATCCTTCTATAGCGATGGCCTTTAAGATTTTCAGTTCAAGCTACCGCGCCGTTCGAGCTCCTTAGCTTGAATCTGCTTCTTTACCTCCTGAAGAACCTCGTTCGCCTTGTTGTTGGACAGCCGCCGCATCTGCTCGACGATTACGCGCGCGATGTTGGCCGCCGTGTCGTTCGGATCAAATATATCATCATTGTCGTCATGCAGGCACTGAAGTTCGGCCCTTAGCTGCGCATTTTCTTCGCGTAGGTGCCTTCGCGGAGCCTTGTTGGTTTTCGGCGATTGATCGCGCTGCAACGCCGCCGCCGCCTTCCGCTCCAGCTTTGGATTGATCGTGCCGTCTTTGATATGTTCGATCAGCTTGTCCTTCGGCAATTTGGTCAATGCGTACAAGGTGCCGTAGCTCGGCGGTAAAACGTTCCCATGTGAACGATCTGAAAGGACCGGATGGCGGGCGATTGCCATCAGCTTCCGCGCTGTGCTTTCGCTGAACGGCAATTTAGTCCGCACCATCACCTCGAACGCGCCGTGCCGCAGCCGTTCCTTAGCCTCAAGCAAAATGCGGCCAGCTTCGACGATGCCGTCCACCGCCTTCCGCCACGCGGCATGGATGTCGTCTATATAAGCTTGCGAAGTCTTGGGCTGGTCGTTTGTCGTTTGCTGGGCTGCTAGGTCCATGTCGGCTCTCCCGTGACGGTTGAAGCGCCGAGCGGTCAAAAACGAAAAAAGGCCGCACGGCGCGATTGCGCTCGTGGCGACCTTTTGAATGGGGCTTAGCGCGCGATCGGGCGCGCGCCAGAGTTGCCGTAGCCCTTACATATGAATTGAACTCTCGCACGATCGATTGAGAAATGCGAATCGCGTTCTGAAAGCAAACAGGGATGTCACCTTGGTCTGTGCATCCCTGTTTGTGCGCTCGGCTCGAAGCCGCTCGCGATGCGTTAGATTGCTGTGCTCCGCTCGGCAGTGCTGCGCATCGCTAGGCTCGCCCGCGCTGTGCCACGCTGTGCTCTGTGATAGCACGGGCATGCCTGCCGTCTCTATAGCCCACTGCCGCCAGCCGCGCCAGACCGCGCGAGACCACGCCAGAAAGGTCGTGCCAGATGGCCTCGGCACGGCCTCTGCGAGCCTCGCCTATGCGGTTTTAGACGCGCGGCAGGTCTTTGGACCGGGCCAGAGGCCGCCGAGGCTGCCTGCCTCGCTGCCTATCGACAATCTTTGATGTTACCTTGAGCTGATCGAAAATCTTAGATTTTGCATATAGGCCGCTGTTCGCATCGCAGGACAGTCTAACAACTTGATCGTTGCCGCTGTTGGGTCTAGTCTATGCCTCGCAATTACTTGGCTATTGGCAACTCTGCGCGTTCAGCGCGCAAGCCTCTTTAAAGGTCGCCACCTAGAGCGCAACGCGCCGGTGCGGCCTTTTTTATTTGCGGCATCGGCTCCAATGACAGGAGTCTTTGCGATGACGAAATCATCTAAGCCGTCGAAGCCATCGCGGCTTATTGACCGCGACGAAGTTTTGCGCCGCGTGCCGCTGGAATATTCGACCATCTACAGACTGATGCGGGCAAATGATTTTCCGCAGGCCCGTATCGTTGGTGGCCGTAGCGCATGGTTAGAATCCGAAATCGAGGCATGGATCGCCAATAGGCCAGCACGCGGCTTCCCTCCGCGTGGTCGCTTGCCGTTGCTCACGCCGTCACCTCGGTGACCGGCCATGTCATCGCGTTTCGATCGTCTCGCCGTGATCGACCAAAAGTTGAAGGTGGCAAGTTTTCTGGCCTATGGCGAGTCTGCCGGTGATCTGCAGAAGTTACGCGCTGCACATGCGGCAATCGACAAGCGGGTTCAGCTATTTGCACCGTGGGATGACGACGAGCCATCGCTGGCGCTAAAGCGCACGCCGTCTAAGCGCAGGCCATCGTTGATGCGTGCCATCAGGCAGACCGCCAAGACTGGCCATAAAGTCAAGACGGCTTCCGTCGATCCGGAAGGTAAGATTGTATTGCAATTGGAACACAACCTAGACGATAGTCATGTTCAGACAATCACGTCTGACGAGGAAACAGAATGGGACATTCGCTTGCGACAATAAAAAAGCCGAAGCATGTGCACGGCTATGTCGATAGGCACGGACGGCCGCGATTTTACTATCGGCGCAAAGGCCATAAGCTGACGCCGCTACCTGGCCTGCCGTGGTCACCGCAATTTATGCAAGCTTACGAACGGGCCGCCTCCGGCACCACGGCAGAGCCAATTGGCGCGCGATTGATCAAGGCAGGTACCATCAAGCATCTGATCAACGTCTATTTTAATTCTCTCACATTTGCCGAACTGGCACGCGAGACACAACGCACGCGGCGGAACATCCTGATCAAGTTCGAACGCAATTATGGCGATCTGCATGTGGCGACGCTAAAGCGCAAGAACATCGTTACGATGTTTGAGATGATCGCGTCGAAACGGTTCCTCGCTATCAACTGGCTCAAAACACTTCGCGCGTTGATGAAGTTCGGTGTCGATAACGGCATGGTCAAAGACGATCCGACCCAAGGCGTCAAAAATCTATCTGGCAAGACTCACGGCTATCGCACCTGGGAGGAAGGCGACGTTGCCAAATTTGAAGCAAAGCATTCGCTCGGCACGCGTGAAAGGCTGGCGCTGGAGCTATTGGTCTGCACGGGGCAACGACGTAGCGATATCGTCAAGATGGGACGCCAGCATGTCCGCAACGGTGCGATCTTGGTCAGCCAGCAAAAGACCGGGACCCCATTGGCGATACCAATTCATCCAGACCTACAGGCCTCGATTGACGCGATGTCGTGTAAAGACCGGCACCTGACTTATCTGACGACGGCGCGCGGCAAAAGTTTTTCGCCAGAAGGATTCACTAACTGGTTCAGAAGCGCCTGCAATGCGGCTGGCCTGCCTAAAGGTACAAGCGCCCATGGTCTGCGCAAGACTGCGGCGGTGCGATTGGTCCAAGCCGGGTGCAGCCTTCCCCAGACCGCCGCGATCACAGGTCATAAGTCGCTAAAGGAACTTCAGCATTACTGAAATGGACCCCGATTTTGGGACCGGAGGCTTAGTTGGAAAAAGGCCGCTCCGTCTGATAGACGGAGTGAGCAATG
>NZ_JBBIAM010000095.1:0-37957 GCF_054185185.1 Bradyrhizobium sp. UFLA05-153 | reverse complement strand
CATCGAGAGGTAAGCAAATCACACTTTGCTGCGGTGCATGAGTCGGGATTTGGCCCTGCGCTGACGTGCCTTCGTCCTCCGCCAATGCCGATTTTGGTGGCAAAGCGGACACCGCCTTATCGAGCGTCCGGTAAGGGCCTTTTATGAGTACGCGCCCCAAGCCACTCTGCGAACCTTGCCTGTCGGGCAAACCACCCGGATGTGCACGCGCCGGGGGCGCGTCGTCCATGCAATCCTTCATATGGCGGACTTGCCGTTAGCTCGTTCGCTCGTATGGAACGTCCCGACGATCGGCATCCTTATGAATGTTGCCGGGCTATTCCTGAAGTGGCGGTCCCGTTCGGCTCGGTCCACAGCCAGCCAACGAGGCCGGCAAGTGCGCTGCAACTCGCGGTCACAAGCATGATCGTGCGCAGCGCGCGTTCAAATGCGGCAACCACCTCTTCATGAATGCCGGACTGTCCGGACATAACGGCATTCAGGGCTTCGTTCGCTTGCGGGGGCGTTGGTCCGACAAGATGATATGAAAAGCTTGCAAACAACGTTGCCCCGAGCGCTGCGACCGCGAGCAGGCCGGCTATTCGCGCGACCGCGTTGTTGACGCCGGAAGCAATACCGGCGTGGACGTTGCCGGCGGCAGCCATCACTGTTGATGTTAGCGGCGGAACCGTGATCGACATGCCGGTGCCCAGCAGGAAGATCGACGGAAACACTCCGACCCAAAAAGGTTGCCTGAGATCGACAACGGCAAGCATCGCCAAGCCGCAGGCCGCGATGATGGGCCCCATCGTGAGCAGCGACCGCGGCCCCAAACGGTCGGTCAGAGTGCCTGCGAAGGATGCGCCGAAACTCATGATCAGGGCAAAAGGCAGCAATGCCGCTCCAGCTTGTGTCGCGGAGTAGCCGCCGAGCCGGATCAAGCCGAACGGTAGATAATAGAGAGCGCCACGGAGCGCGAAGTAGAGTAACAGCGTCAGCGCATTCGTTGCGGAAAAGTTCCGTGATCGGTAGAGCGACAGCGGCATCATCGCCCATTCATGGAGTCGGGCTTCGATCGCGACGAATAAAGCAAGGAATGCAGTTCCCATTCCGAGGGCGGCCAGCACTGTTTTGTCGCGAAATCCCGCCGTCGGAATGGCACTGAGACCCAACGTGATCGTAGCGAGGCCAATCGCGACTGTGACGGCGCCGCTCCAGTCGAGTTGCTTCGCGTGCGGATCGCTGCTCTCGCTGGCGAAGCGAAGCGCAAGTCCGGCCGCGGCAATCGCGAGCGGGACGTTTAGCAGGAAGATCGCCCGCCATGAGACCTGATCGACCAGCCAGCCACCCAGCGGCGGGCCTGCTGCCAACATCAGTGCACCTGCGCCTGCCCATATCCCGATTGCCTGGCTCCGCTCGTGCTCGTCGAAGCTCGCTCCTAACATTGCCAGACTGGCCGGCGTTAACAGGGCGGCGCCAAACCCTTGAACCGCGCGGCTGACGGTGAGGGCCGCAATGTTTGGCGAGAGCCCGCAGGCGACGGAGGCAGCGGTGAAGACCGTAACGCCCAGAACAAAAATCCGGCGTCGACCATAGAGGTCGGCGGCGGAGCCACCGATCAGCACGAGCGCACCCAGCAACAGCATATAGGCGTTGACGATCCACTGTGTTGCTGCCGCATCCGAATGTAACGCCTGTTGGATTGCGGGTAGCGCGATGTTCACTACCGACCCGTCGAGGAACGCCATGCTCGACCCGACTATGGTCGCCGCCAGCGTCAGCCACTTGCATCTTTGCGACAGAGCCCGGTCAAAACAGGTTGTCGCCTGGATGATCCCCGCGTCGCAGGCGGCCGTGTGAATCCAACCATTGGATGCTCGAGAAAGACGGTTGCCGCCGGTGGGGGTGCGCCTTGCGTATACAGTTAGCAATACTCGCCCGTCGCCGCGTCTTGATCTAGTGACAAACCGGAATGGGCTAGCGCCAACCCGTTAGTTCCAAGCCTGGCAGTGCGCTATGGCTAGGGACGCGCCCGACGACTAGGCGCGTCCCAAGTCCAAAGCCGACAATGGGACTTTGGCGAATGACCGCTTTGCGCCACAAGCGCCCGCTCTCGGTCCGATGGATATGCTGAGCACGTCGGGTAGGCCCAAAACCAGGCTCTGTCTTCGGTGCGAAGTTGCGCATTATGGCGTCACAATGGCAGACTAGATCTACTCGCGTTTCATCGTCTAGCTTTGAGCGCCGAATGGACCTCGCCTAACATCATCTCCGTGCTGTGACCACCCGGATGAAGCTTAGTTGGAGGAAGCACTGTGAACGCAAATTGGCCAGACATCCCGTTCGAGAACTGGCGCGAGACATGTTCCGCGCTCCATATGTATTCGCAGGTTGTGGGTAAGTACCGACTTGCACGAACGCCTTGGCTCAACCATTCCTGGCACGCGACCCTCTACGTTAACGCACGTGGGTTGACGACTTCGTTGGTACCGGACGGGGCTGGCATTGAGATCACCCTCGATCTCCGGAAACATGCCGTCATCGGAGAAGCAGCAGACGGGCGCACGACTGAGCTTCCGTTAGGACCGATGTCTGTGGCTGACTTCTATGCATATTTTCTCGAACTCGTTCGGCGTATTGGGGGCACGCCGGAGCTTCACGACCGACCCAGCGAGGTGCCAGCCCCCATCTCATTTCGCGATGATCGGCAAACGAGGCCCTACGATGCTGCAGCCGTGACAAGGTTCTTCGAGGCGCTCGTGCTCGCCAACAATGTATTCACCCGATTTCGAACCGGTTTCATCGGAAAGGCTAGTCCCGTTCATCTCTTTTGGGGCAGCTTTGATCTAGCGGTCACGCGCTTCTCCGGACGCCCCGCGCCCCTCCATCCGGGTGGCATTCCTTCTTTGCCGGACGAGGTGACCCGCGAGGCATACAGTCATGAAGTCTCGTCGGCAGGTTTTTGGCCGGGCGGCGGCGGCACGGACTTTGCGGCCTTTTACTCCTATGCCTATCCCGCTCCTGCAGATCTTGCGGACGCGAAAGTGATGCCCGATGGAGCCTACTTCGACCGGAAGCTCGGGGAATTTCTCCTGCCTTACGATGTGGTGAGACAATCAGCTGACCCGGAGGTAGCGCTGATGGCCTTCCTGGAGAGCACATATCTGGCCGCAGCCGACCTCGGGCATTGGGATCGCAGGGCCCTCGATTGTCCCACCGGCGTAGCCCGCCGACCGCGGCCATTGAGTTAAGGGGCCCAAGGTCCCACAGCTGATGTTCAACTTGAAGACAGCGAAATCGATAAACTCTGAATTACCGGCAAACTTGATCGCTCGCGTCGACGAGGTGGTTGAATAGCTTGGTCGCCATGTCGGCTTCTGGTTCGCTGACCTGCAACCAGATGGCTTCGCTGTCTGGTTTTGAAGTGATTGTGTTGAAAAAGTCGCGCTCGCGAAAGCACCTATAGCGCCAATAAACCAAGTGGCATGACCTGGACGGCCTTTATCCTACTGTTGGTGATGGCGATCGCAGCCTCGAAGTTCGTGCGCCATTCGCTCGCGGTGCTCGCCGCGATAGTGACGATCGTCGCACTGGTCTGGGTTTTGGCGGGGCACCCTCGGGATCCGCCACTTGGAGGCACTCGTTCGAGTTCGACGTCTCGCAGTACTCCATAGGTCGGCCGTGGAATTTTGCGGGGCCAAACCCCTCAGCGGTGCCACGGCAATGGTGTAAGCAGTGGTCGTTAGACTCGATTCGTTTGGCGCGCTCATTACCGCCGAGCACCTCGCCTCGGCATTGAGCCTAAACCACTTATGCCGAGGTCGCCTTTCGGCTCGATCCCGCTCCGGCTCAACGTGCCGGGGATGACCGAAGAAGTCCAGCGCGATCTCTCTACCGAGACAACCTGAGATGCAGCGGGTCGAGCAAGTTTTTCTACAGATTCTCTCCCTCCAGCGAGAATGGTTCAATGAATCCTGCTGAAGCACTGTCTCGAAGATCTGGCAGTCCAATTGCGAAGCTAACATGCGAAACGGAGTCAGTTCGCGAACTGATAAGGTTTCATACGAAACGGAGTCAGTCGGTGGACTGATAAGGATTTCGTTGAAATCTTATCAGTTACTGGCCGGCTGCCGTTGGGTGAGGGCAAACAATCCGGTCGGGGCCTCTGGCTGACTACCAACGCTCACCGCCGATCACCCGGATTAAACGAGTGACCGGCGGTCAGCTGTGGGGCTTTCCCAAGAAGCTTGCGCAGCCGAAGCTGGCGGTCGAGATCGACACGCGTCGGCACAAAAACATATCACACTAAACCGCCGTCGCGGTAGAGCACGACGGCTCGACGCCCGCGTGTAGGGAAGTGGCTCGGGCTCTGCCAGCCTTTAGCTGCGCACGGCTGCGCGGAAGCCGACGAAGCTCAAGGCGCCCGCCACGATGACGGTAATCCAGCTCGCCCAGAACGGCACATCGACGCCATTCAAGGTGACGGACCACCCCATCACAATACGGATCAACTGTAGAAGTGCGATTAGGGCAAAGATGGCGGCGGCAAGTGTGCAAAAGGTTCTTATGGTCATTGCCCGTCTCCGATGGCAGAGGACGTGCTCGTCCCCTGCAGCCAAAATGGGGAGGGACCGGCGCCGCGGCCACTCCCCTCAAGCAGGGAAGTGGCTTAACTGAGCCATTCTCGATGTGTCACACGATCGCCGTTTCGCGGCGCCGCGAGTTGGGATCACTTCCCGCCTTCGGCCCAAATGCGAGGTGCGCAATGTCCGCTTTTTGGTCGCTATCGGGAGAAAAGCGGACGTCGCACGCAATCCGCGGGCGGTGTTACGCGTCAGAAATCTGTATGCGGCAATCAGTGCCACAATGCTCGCAAAAATCAGCAGTGCTCCGATAATTCGACGTTATCAAGACCTTCTCCATTCTGCGTGCATCTGATCGCAGAAGGCGAGCGCGCGCGTTGGTCAAGTCAACAACAGGCTTGCTGTGTCACATGGCATGCGGATTTGCGCTTGGGTAGCCGGCGCGCGGGCTGCACTTGTAATCTATGCGTGAGGATTTGGCGCCTTGCGCGCTTTACTCACCAGTAAGTTCTAGCGATGGAGCCGAAACGGCAAGGGCCTGCGCACTCGGAAGCCCTAGGCAGAGTAGAGGCCGGCTTTTAGTTGCCGAAGGGGCTCACTGTTTGCGCGGAGTGGCGCGTGTGAACCGCCCATTTCAACACAATGGACAAAGTGGAGCGCATTCTGAGAGTGGCGGCAGATCTTATTGCGATTGAACGTGATAAAACATGCGCATGCCGGGAACACGAAGCGTCGCGCGCACGATCTCTCTGCGGATCCGCCGGTCATTGCCGGCGCGCCGGGTATCGGATGTGTATGCTGAAGATCTGTCCGGACTACGCGATCAGATCGTTCATTTGCAGAGCAAGATAGAGAAGAACGCGCTGCTCGTTTGCGGCAAGCCGAAGGCCCGTCATTCGCTCGATCTTGTCGAGCCGGTAAGCGACGGTTTTCTGGTGGGTGCGAAGTTCTTTTGCCGCAGCTTGCTGGGAACAATTGCACGAAAAGAAAGCCCGCAAAGTCTGCAAAAGGATTTCGCGTTGTGGACTCCTCTCCTCCAAGAGTTTTCCCAAAGTCTCTTTTGCGAACTCGCGAAAGTCGGTGCCGTCACGGATGCCCATTAGAAGCCCGGCGACTCCGACTTCATCGAAACCGACAACGCTGGTCCTCCGACTCTGACGAGCGACATCCAACGCAATATGAGAATCCTTCCATGCTGCAGGCATGAGCATCGGATCGGAGCAAGGTCGGCTTAAACCCACGTACACGAGTGAGCCGGGAACACGTCGCATGATTTCGGCCACGAGGCTCTGGACGAAATCTCTAGGCCGCGCGCCGTCGCAAGTCGAAATAACGATAGCGAGTTCGTTTCCGCGCAATCCCGACAGCTTAGCGATGTTGCGCATCGGTAAGTGATTTGGCGCTTCGGCGACGGAGCGGCGGCGGCTTTCGATCTCTCCGCCGGTTAGGACATTTGAGTTGTCAGGTTTGTCGAGACCGTCGATACGACAGACGGCTACACAATATTCAGCGGGAATTTCAGCATCCAGTTCTATGGCCCGTTGAAGAGCCAGCTGCCGAAGGTGGTCGGCTCCTTCCAAGAGATCCCAAGTCAACGTCGCAAGCTTGTCGCTAAGTGCACGTGCCGCCGCTCTTTCCTTGGTTTGATGAAGCGCGGCGGTAACGCACAGTTCTGTAATAGCGAGCTGTGCGCTCTCGTTCTCGATTTCCGGATCGAGCATGATCGCCCAGCCCAGCTGTTCCGATCCTGCCGTTATGCTCTGAAAGGCGAAGCGCAGTTTCCCGGCAGATATCGTTCTATATCGGGTTTCAGAACCCCGATTTTGCGAAATCCCGATCCGAATGGTGTGGAGAACTCCGTCTGTGGCTGCCGTTCTGGGATGGCAAGCCTGCACATCCAAGTGTTTGTCCAGAACAATAACAGCAGTTCGAAGATGTTGGTGTGCGCATTGCGCAATTTCGGACAGCCCGCCGCCATCTAGAAGGGTGGAGATAAGGCTTTCCTGCAGAGCTGCGGAATTGCGGATGACGTTATACCGCTGCTGGAGTTTGGTATGGGCGTCTTCCAGCTTCTGAGCGGCCAATTCGCGCGCGTCAAGCAGGGCAGCGTTCTCGATCGCAAGAGACGCTAGATTGGCGAGTGTAGCGAGTTCCGCCATGTGTTGAGGTGTAAACGTCGACGGCTTGCGCCGCCAAACCTCGAGGACGCCAATCACCTGTTCCTGGGACATAAGCGGTACCGCTAGAGCGGAACGGACGCGTTCGGCCCGCGCTAGGCTCATGAAGTCACGGCTGATGATCTCGCTTTGAACGTAGTCTTCTATCGAGCATGGCTTGCGTGTTTCGAGGACGCGGCCGCCGACGCCCTGTCCGGACTTCATGCGAAGGCTGGCCGTCTCGGCTGCCAGATTGCCGGTACAGCGCTTCATCACCAATGCATCTTCCTCGAGAAGCATGATGCCGCAGATGTCGGCGGAAAGTCGTGCCTTTGCTTCGTGGGTTATCTGAAGAAAAATCTCCTGAAGATTGCGGCTCTTTAGGATCTTGTTCGCTACGCGCTGAAAGACGCGGATAGCTTCAAGTTTGTCAGGATTGCCGCAGTGGGTCTCGCTCGACGCAATCGCGAGCCTGAACACTTGGGATAAGGTCGCGACATTGTCGCGCAGTGGGCCAGAATCGGTCACTCCTTCGACGAGAAGGGCGACGCTGCCGACCTGGACCGGAACGAAGATCGAGTCATCGAACTGGATTATGTCAGCCAACGCATCTGGAAGACTTTCGATCAGGGCTTCATCGGCGCCATCGTTGAGCTTTTCCCATTCGCGCCAAGCACCTGCCGAACGAACGAGCAGCCGAACCTCGCGAGCAGAAAGAAATTTGCGAAACAAGATGCGAGCTTCGGCAAAGAGCGTCTGTGGTCCGCGATCAGCAGCATTGGCGAGCGTGACAATCGATTCTCTCAATAGCTCGGGCGCAAAGTCCGGATGTCCCTCAAGCATTCCTTTCTGCGCCAGCAGTGCGGTCCTACTCATCGAGCTTTCTCCCGCCGGCACGAGGTACACCGCTTTTGTTCTTATGGGCACGAACGTTTCTTGTGCGATGCAATATTGTCGCCGATCGACTAAGAGCTTGCTCTGCTTGGCCTAATTTGGCAATGGCGGACGAGGATCTCAATCAGACCCGGGGGTCGATGACGGCCTTCATGATCCTCTGAGCCTTAAGATCCGCATAGGCTTGCGAGGCGTCGCCAAACCCAATTCTGCGATCGACTACCACCGTTGGATCGAGAGCGCCGGTTGTGATGAGTGACAGGAGCCGGGAGCGGAGGCGGATGGAATCACCAATTGCGAACCCTAGCGTGAGTTCGTTCGCAAAGCCTCTCGCCAAGGGAAACGGCCAAGTCTCAGCCGCATGGGCGCCTACGGAGATGATCCGGCCACGCTTTCGCACCAGGTCAAATGCGGCCGTCAGGGCGGAGGCACTCCCTACGGCCTCAATGATAACATCGGCGCCTTCTCCGTCGGTCAGGCGGGTGATCAAGGCGCGAGCCTCTTGTGGTGATGCAGCGAGGCTGCCGTTGGAGCGGGCGAATTCGCGCCGCGCTTCGCTCGGCTCTACCACGATGACTGCGCCTGCTCCGGCAGCCTGGGCCGACAGGCTGGCAAGCTGACCGACCGTTCCGCCGCCGATGACCGCAACGATTTCACCGGGTGAGAGGGCGCTGCGTTCTACGGCGGCCCAGCCCGTCGCTAAATTGTCGCCGAGCAGGATCGCAGCCTCGTCGGAACAGCCTTTTGGTATTAATCCGAGCGTCGTGTCGGCGTACGGGACCCGTACAAGCTCGGCCTGCGCCCCCGCCAAGGCCGGCCCGAAGGAAGTGCCAGTCCCGAAAAAGGCTCTCTCCGAGCACTCCCAATGGTCGCCTCGGTCGCAACATCGACAATGGCCACAGGCGGCGAAGTCAGACGCCATGACCCTGTCACCAACCTTGAACCGGGTCACAGCACTCCCGATAGTCACGACCTCGCCCACGAATTCGTGGCCGATAACGGCGCCCGGCCGGATGCCTGCGAAATCGCCCGCGATGACATGCAGATCGGTGCCGCAAATGCCGGCTAATTCGACGCGAACCAAGGCATCCCCGGGCAGCTCGAGTCGGGGCGGGGGTACGTCCTCTACCGCAACAGTGCCAGATCCCTGGTAGACGACTGCGCGCATGTCATCCCAGCTCAGAAATGCGTTTGGCGATGCTTCGGGCGGCTTCCGCGAGCGCGGCCTGCTCGTCGGGCCGCAGCGGCAGTTTTACGATTTCCTTCACGCCATCCGTGGCTAGCCGGACCGGCAGACCTATTCGCGTGTCCTCGACACCGTAGGCGCCTGCCGATTGCACGCACGCGGCGATCAGGTCACTGCCGCCTTTCACCATGGCCGCCACCATGGACGCCGCCGATTCAGCTGGCGAAAAATATGCGCTTCCCTTTTGAAGGAGTTTGACGACTTCGGCTCCGGAGTCGCGCGCACGTTCCACGATCGCGGCGAGGCGGTCTTTTGCGATCAATTCCTCCAGTGGCCGACCGCGGACGGTTGCGAGACTCAATGGGATCACCATCTCCGTGCCATGGCTCCCGAGTGCGATCGCGCTGACATCCTGTGGTCGGGCGATACCTTCCAGTGCGATCAGCGAGCAGAAGCGAGCGCTGTCGAGCACGCCCGCCATTCCAATAATCCGGTTGGAGGGAAACCCCGTTCGCCTCGCCATCAGATGGGTCATCTCCTCAAGCGGGTTGGTCACGACGATTGCCACCGAATTGGGGGCATAGCGGCGGATCCCGTCGGCAACGCCGCTGACGATTTCCGCGTTCACGCCGGTCAGGTCGGTTCGGCTCATGCCCGGCTGGCGCGGCCGGCCGGCCGTCATGATGATGTAGCTTGCGCCCTCAAGCGCCGACAGGTCGGTGCTTCCTTCGATCTTGGTCGTAAATCCGCGGAGCGAAGCGCTGTGCCACATGTCGAGCGCAAGCCCGGCAGCAAGTCCGGGAATGATGTCGACAAGCGTGACCCGCGAGAAAAGCGACGTTTCAGCGAGACGGAGAGCCGTCATGGCGCCGACGTGACCCGCGCCGATGACCGCTGCCCGCGGTCGATCATCACGAGTTTTGGTTTCCGACTCTCCTAGAACCCGCATCTTCGGAGGGACCGGTGCGCCACGACGGTAGAGGGCGCCCGACAGCGCTCCGGGTTGAACCGAGCTGGCGCCAGCCGACAATTTTCTTCCGGGCGTGGGCTTGGCTGGTGCTTGAACTATCGCTCGCAAAGCGGGTGCAGCAGGCGGTGCCGTTTCCTTCGTCGATCCGGACCGTTCGATCCGGACGTTCAACTCCTTGGCGCGATCGGCCGCGAGCGGCGTCAGAATGTCTCTCGCCCCGATGACGAGGACTCCATTCGCATTTTGGACGTCCGCAACGGAGACGACGCTCATGCCTTGCCTCCCAACTCCTCGAGCGACGCGACAGCAGCCTTCGCAGCAGCTTCGACTTCGCTCTCGGTGCCAGAGATGAATAGTCGGCCAAACCGGCCGACCGCACGAACTTCGATTAAGCTGATATTGGCAGCCTTTTCCGCTTCGTTGCCTGCGAGTGTCACGTAAGCCGCTGGCGTTGCTTCGAGCACGAACAGGCTGGACCTCGGCAGCAGCAGATTGCCCTTGCGCCACTTATTGATGAGCTGCGCCTGATACGGATTTACATTGGTGACGAATTGCGATGAGGCGATCGTCGGTCGCACACGGTCTTCTTCCTTGAGGCCAAGATAGTCCAGGACGGCTTGGCCAGCGGCCAGCACCTCTGATTGTGTGCGGGAGTGGATTTCCAGAAGACCAAATTCGCGTTCGATGATCTGAAGGGCCGGCCGGACATCCGCCGCCTTCAACGCGATGTCCGCGCAGCGAAAGATCTCGTTTCCGGGAGCCACTTCAATAAAAAGTTCGGACATACCAGCGACCGGGACGTCTCCCTGACACGTGGAGGCGACATGCGCGGCAGCTTGAGGCTGCATGCTGTCGATGAAAGCATAGGTGCGGAGTTGGAAATCCATGGGGTCAGCTCATTGCGATTCCGAAGGGGGTTACGAGTTCCGAGTGCGGGTAGGCCCAGGTCTGAATTCCACTGAAGCCGGCGACGATTGCGGCCGCGTGAGAAACCCGGACGGCACCCCCGACGAGGTGGATGGATTCAACGGCATGGTTTCTGATCTGGCGAACGATGGAGCTTGCGATCCGCTCGATACCGGGACGGAGGATGTGAGAGTAATCCTGATCGCCTCGGCGCTTTCGTTCCTCGGCTTCCTCCACGGGAATCCTCAAGGCGCCCGCCAGGATCAGATCCAGATGATGGCCGCCGCCGGGCTCGTCATCGAGCGCAATGATGATGCCGTTCGATACGACGCCGACGCCCGTCGAACCGCCACCGACATCGACGATCACGCCGTCGTGCAGTCGAAGCAAAGCCTGGGCCGCAGTGACCTCATCGACCAACTGGCGGCACGTAATGCCCGCGTTTTCCAGGACGTAGCGACAGGCTCTCGCTTCGGCCTGAGGTACTCCTGGAGGAAACGCGGTCGCCGCTGCAGCAATTTCTCGTTCCAGAACGGACGTTGCCGTAGCTTTGAGCTGCCTGACAGCAGTGACCGCGTCCGCGAAATTGACGACAACGCCATCGCGCACGGCCTGGCAGGGGAGGCAGTCCCAGTAGACGGGGCGCCCTTGCCCGTCTACAGCCGTCAGAACGATCGTCGCCGTTCCGAGATCAACACCAAACGACAGGGGCAACTCTGACGAGCAAGTCGAACTGCGAAATGTCGCAGCCGCCGTTTCGAGAAACGCAGTCACTTCCTGACTGACAGTTGACTTAGGTGATCTCGTGCGCGCGAGCATGCTCACAGCCCCATGTTCGCTTGATAGAGCGAGCGCCAGGGTCGCACTTCGTGAGCGATACGCTTGATGTTGATGAGATGGAGCGGGGTCACGTTGTCAGAGACGATCGAGCCGCTCCAGGTACCCGTTCCGAGCATGAAAGACGGGTCGGTCGCGCAGCTATAGCCCATTCCGCCGAACAGCGTTGGCGTGTTGATTACGATGCGACCGGCCGGGAGGGCCGCCAGAGTGGCGATGACCCGATCGTCCTCGCAATGAAGACCAAGGGTGTGGCCCTCTCCGCCAAACGCAAGAATCTGCCGGCACCGCTCGAAGCCGGCCGGAAGGTCCGCGGTCCGGTAAAACGACAGCACAGGTCCTAGAATCTCGCGGGAGAGGCGCGCCTGTGGGCCTACTTCGGTCAAATGGGCGCCAAGCACCTTGCAGTCACCGGGTACGCTGAGATTGATCCGCCGAGCCAGTTCTTGCGCGGAAAGACCTACCGCCTCAGGTCTAAGCTCGCCCTTGTCGGTAAAGATGATATCGGCGAGCCGTTTCTGATCTGGTCCACTCAGGAAAAATGTTCCCTGGGCCGCGAACGCGGCGATGCCGGCTTCGGCAATCGGTTCGTCGAGCACGATCGATTGCTCGGCGACGCACGCCGTGCCGTTATCGAAGGACTTTGACGTGATCGCCATCAGGGCGGCTTCCTTCACGTCCTTCACTGAGCGATGAATGTAGACCGGCACATTGCCGGCGCCGACGGCGAATGTCGGTTTGCCGCTCGAATACGCGGCGCGCACCATTCCCGGCCCCCCGGTCGCCAGCACCACCGAAACATCCGGGTGCCGCATCAATTCGCCGGTAGACTGGATCGTTGGAAGGGAAAGACAGGAGATCAGACCCGTAGGCGCGCCGGCCTTGACCGCGGCTTCGGCCATGATTTCCGCGGTACGGATGCAGCACTTGACGGCGCGAGGATGTGGAGCGCAAATAATCGCGTTTCCTGACTTGACGGCGGCCAGACACTTGAAAAGGACGGTCGAAGTTGGGTTGGTGACCGGAATAATGGCCGCGATCACTCCCATCGGAGAACCGACGGCGGTCATACGGTTGACTTCGTCCACCCACAATACTCCGACGGTCCGCATCGGCAGCATCGATGCGGCGACGAACTTGGTATTGTAGAGGTTCTTGAGAATCTTATCCTCGTAAACCCCAAACCCGGTCTCATCGACAGCCATTCGGGCGAGCTCTTTGGCGGCCGCGGTGCCCGCATCCGCCATCGCCCGAACGATGTTGTCGACTTTTTCCTGGTCCGCGCCAGAAAATGCCTGGAAGGCCAAGCGTGCTTCACGCGCCTTGCTCCGCGCGTCCGCCAAACCTGCCAAGTCGGAATCAAGATCCAATGCCACGCCCATGGACTTGCTCACACCTTCTCATTTCAAGAATCAAAGGGAAGGATCGCGATCAACCCTTGCCGAGAATTCCCTCGACGTCCTCGTGAGGCCTGGGAATGACATGCACTGAGACGACTTCGCCGACCTTTCCCGCCGCCGCCGCACCCGCATCCGTTGCGGCTTTCACGGCGCCGACGTCGCCCCGGACCATGACGGTTACCAGGCCGCCACCAATCTGTTCGCGGCCGATGAGCCGCACATTGGCGGCCTTCACCATGGCGTCGGCCGCTTCGATAGCGCCTACAAGGCCTTTCGTTTCGATCAGACCAAGTGCGCCTCTGGGCTGACCCGTCGTCGGGGTGTTCATATGCATTGCTCCTTGCTTGGGTTGAGATTGAGACTTCGACAGGCGTCGCCGCCGGTCAGGTTTTCGAGTAGGCATTTTGAGTGCCGATCTGAACGGAATCGACGACAGCAACGATCGCGGCGTCGGTCGGGACTGTTGGGTCGGAAACCCGCGCTGCGCTTCCCTTGGTCACAAGCACGACTTCGCCTTCGCCGACGCCGACGAGATCGATGGCCACATAGCTGCTGGGACCATTAGCGGCTGTCAGTTCCTCGGCAACTGACAGGGGCGTTACGACGAGCAGTTTGAAAGAGTTCAGGCCGGACGACTTAACCGTCGAAACGACGGTACCGACCACACGCCCGATCTCCATAGCGCACTCCCTAGACGCGATTGTAGGCGTTCGACAGAAGCCATTTCTTGAACTCTAGGAGCCCATCGTGCCGAGCGTCATTCTCTCGGCCGGATAAAAAGCATCTGCCCGATTTATCTTGCGCACCCATAGCGAGGACATCCTAAATGCGGATGATGGCTGTGCTCGCAAAGGGTGCCGCCAAGAGCGCCGCTAGGGAGAAACAGAATGATTCAAGACGAAGACGTCCATTTTCATAAGGCGGACTCGGGCACCCCGAACTGGGCGGAGACCAATTTTTTTGGGTTCTTCAATGCCGAGGCCAAGTTGAACGTCGGCGTTTACGCCCTGTTCCGCCCCAACCTGGGCATCGTCAGTTCTACGATCTGCATGAACTCCGGGTTCGCCAACGCCCCCTGGGAGGCGGACTTCTGTGATCTTCGGGCATCGATGCCGATCCCCGAGCCGCGCGACCTGAGCAGGTTCACTCTCGAGAATTCTCTGAGCATCGAGTGCCATCGCCCGAACATGGACTGGCACATCGGTTATGACGACGGTGAGGGGACGCTGATCGACGTGGAGTACCGCTCGAT
Source organism: Bradyrhizobium sp. UFLA05-153 (assembly GCF_054185185.1). Taxonomy (NCBI): domain Bacteria; kingdom Pseudomonadati; phylum Pseudomonadota; class Alphaproteobacteria; order Hyphomicrobiales; family Nitrobacteraceae; genus Bradyrhizobium; species Bradyrhizobium sp. UFLA05-153. The sequence goes on along the minus strand of NZ_JBBIAM010000095.1, from coordinate 23,794 downwards.
CATGCTCCCGTTCGATATCCATGATCCGGACATGGATCCTATGAAGGCGAAGGCGCTGAAAGAGGCTGAACAGGGTGGCAAATTCGCCTGGGGCACGGCTTACAACGGGCATTTCGACCAGACGGGCCACTTCTTGGGGAAGGTTGCGATCCGCGGGAAGACCTTCCCGATCGACTGCATTTCGACCATGGATCACAGTTGGGGCCCGCGGCCTGAACGCGGCGCTCCCAACATGAGCTGGCTGCACGCACACTTCTCGAAGGATCTGGCCTTTCATTCCATCTTCAGCTTTGATCCCAAGACCAACGGTCGTGATCTGTCGCTTGCCCACGGCTACGTCGTTGAAAAGGGCAAGATTTTTGGATTGAAGGCCGCCCATGGCACGACAAAAAGGTCGCGGGATCGTTACGCGGACGAAGTCGAGCTTGTACTCATCGACAGCAGCGATCGAGAATGGAAGCTGCGCGGCAAGGGACTGACGACCTTTCCTTGGCAGTGCTGGCCCAACATGGTGTCCTTCAACGCGCTTGCACGCTGGACCTGCGAGACTCTCACCGGTTACGGAGAAGTACAAGATTTCTTCGAGATGCCACAGCTCACCGCGTTGAACTCGAAACCGGAAACGCGGATCCGCGCCGGAGCATTGGGATCGCCATGAATCCGGTCCGCGCTGTTCTCTTCGACCTCGACGGGACGCTGGTGCAGACCAGGGAGGCGTCGTGGCGCATCTTTGCCAAGACGAACGCTGCCCTGGGGCTTGGTATCAACAGCCAGGCCGAGTTCTTTCGTCTGCTCGAAGACAACATGTTTCATGGTTTGCAGAAACACTGCGGCGATGATCGCAAAGCTGGCGCGGCCGCCAAGCATTTTCTTGACCTGTTGCAGCGCGAGTACAATCCGGAGTTCGTGCCGGGGATGGCTGATGTCGTGCGGGCCTTCGCTGGAAGCTGCTCGCTCGCCGTCATCTCGTCTAATTCCGTGGGAACCATCAGACGTGTGCTGGACCGCGAAGGTCTTACACACTGCTTCTCGCATGTCTTCGGTGGTGACGTCGAACAGGACAAGCGGGCGTGTGTGAGGCGCTTCCTGGCGGATCGGTCGTATCTGGTCAGCAGAAATTGCTCGCCGGCTTATCGCGAAGGTCATGAGCCGGAGGCCCCCCGCGCCGATCAGATTGCGCTGATTACGGATACGGTCGGAGACGTCAAACACGCGGTGGAGTGTGGCGTCCGGGCCATCGGCGTGGCCTGGGGCATGCATACCGAGCAACAACTGCTTGTGGCCGGTGCGGAATTCGTAGCTGTTTGGCCCCAGGAACTCGTGGCGCGCCTGCTGCCGGGTGGCTTTGCCACAAGCTGCTCGGTAGAGCCCTTCGCCGAAGGGGGATCGAATTCCGCGGTTAGTCGGTCCGGCTGTGCTTGCGGCTGTCAAGATAACGACTTAGCCGACGCCGCAGCCATGCGTAGACGTCGAAGGATGGCGGCAGCCGCATCACTCGATCAGCGCACAAGCTGCGGCGTCGAGAGCTCTTTCGCACCGACGGCCGCGCCTCCAGCGAGCGACGGCACCTTTGATACGCTTCTCTTGGCGAGCCTTCGGCGCCTGAAAAACAACGACCCGCCAGCGTTACGATGATTGATCTTCCAACCACAGCAAACAGACAGGGAGGAGTTTAGATGAGCTATGTCGCGGAAGGATACAATAGTTTCGAGACCAAGAAGACCCCATCGGGAATCGTTAGGTATCTTCCAGATCCGAAGTCCGTTATTGCTCTGATCCAGAGCGGCAAGCTGAAAGAGCACATCCTCCTTGTCCAGGGCGGAACGACGACATTCCTTGCGCCGGCGCTGAGCATGGGCGCCATCGGCGTGATCACCATGTCCGGTGCGCCGGAGTCCCATCTCGGAATCCTTTCTCGCGAATTCCAGATGCCTTGCGTCATGACGGCCTACCTCACCGGCAGTGAATCTCGCTATCTCACGGGCGCGAATAACGACGCCCATTTCGCGGCGATCATCAAAGCACTCGACGGCAAGAAAGTGCAGTTGCACTGCGAAGACAGAGAGACGGGCCGCGTCGCTGTTCTGAGCTGATCCACGCAAACAAAATCCGAGCCGAGGAGGAAACAGATGTCTACCTACAAGGACCGCTACAAGTCCGCTGACAACGGTCTACGTTTTCAGGATCTGGTTTATCAAGGCAATTTCAAGGGGATGGACCCCGTGCCTGACGGCATTCTGGGCGACAAAGTTCTGCGGCAGCGCGCCAAGAGCAAGGTGCTGGAAAAGGTGAGCAAGGAAGACGTCCTCAGAGATCAGTTCACGGTCGACGAGCTCAACGATCTCAACAACTATCTCGCTTGGAATATCTGGGACGTGCTCGTGATGCGCGCCACGGAGGGCGTTTCGGGCATGATCCCTCGCCAGGAGTACGAGATCCTCGCCTTTATGCACGAGTTCTATCGCTGGCCCGAGATTTTGGAGATGACGACCAACGAGGTCGGAGCGCAAGGCATCGTAGACATCGGCGCGTCGGCGAGGCGAGAGATCGGCACCAAGGTGAACTGCGTTCATGACTGGTGCATCGGGGCCGTCGGCTTCGGCATGGGCCGTTGCGGCCTTCTGGCGCTCGAAGCCATCCAGCCGCAAGACTATGTCCGGGAAAGCAATATCATCCTGAAGTTCATGCAGCGCGTTCTCTGGGGCAAACGCCAGGACGGCTATATCCTGAACTCCCAGGACCGCTATCGCTGCAAGATCCATGAGAAGGATATTCTCGACAAGCTGATCGGTCAGGTCGAATATTTCGAGCCGGCCAGCGACAAGCACGACACTTTGGTGCGGTTCAACGCCGCCGCGGAGTTGCTATCGTTCCTTGATCACTACGATTGCCGGCTCGGATTGGGTGATACGGGGCCCTATGAGCTTCCGGATGGGAAGATCATGATCATCCGTGACCTGTTCACGAATGAAGAGGTTTACGATTGGAGCGACGTGTGCGACCACGAGAACGTGCCTCACTGCTATACGATCTGCCTCGTGATCGATCCGAGCAAGATGGGGTTGGATGAAATCCGAGTAAACGACATCTCGACGACGTTCACCCGTCCAAAAAACTACATCGAGCATATCGTCGGTGGTGCCGTTCTTGTGCGCGAGAAGTGGAATACACCGATGGGCGAGGTGTATCCCCTGAAGATTTCGGAATTGGACAAGCGCTTGGAGGGAATTCAACAGGCAACTTTCAAGCTCTATACGAAGTTCTCTCGCATGTCGCGCCGCACGCTTATCACCAACGGCATGTACGTGTACTATATCGACATGATCCTGCCGCATCTGCGCTTGGCCGGCACCTATGAAAAGGCTTGCAAGGATTACGAATTCTGGGAGATCGACCAGCGCGTGTCGAACTACTATTACGACATCGTCAAGCGCGGCTTCGCGCAGGCGACGGTGCCGCAAAAAATCTTCTCGGGCGAGGGATATCTTCCTTTCCCGGATAATGTGAGCCTCACCAGGTCGAAGTATTACTGGAAATAGCACTCAAGTGTCTTGCCGAGCGCGGCACTGCGTCGCGCTCGGTTCGGGCGTCGATTGGATGGAAGATGACAGTTTTGAGCGAACAAGAGTTTCGTGTGCTTAACGGCGCCCATCTGAAGAAGATGGCTACCGCCGCGGAATTGGCGAGCGCTGTCGGTCTCGATGTTGCAGTGGTCGAGCCTGTGCTCAATGCGGCGGCCGGTAGTGGCCTCTTGATGGCCGCCGAAGGAAGGCACCTGCTTCTGCCCGAGGGGACGAGCGCAGTACATGAATATTACCGGACCGCCTACGAAGCGATGCGCTCCAACGACCTCGTACTTGCGTGGTACGAGCGCTTCGAGACCGTTAACGAGCAGTTCATCAAGCAGGTCAGCGAGTGGCAATCAACTGATGGAGACGAGCGAGTTCAGTCGCGCCTCATCAAGACAGTCGAACGGCTGACCAAGAACCTCCGGGAGCTTACTCCGATCGTTCCTCGCTATGAGACTTACGTCGACCGGTTCGGCGGCAGCGTCGCCCGGATCGACCAGGGGGAGAAGGACTTTGTGTGCAAGCCTACGATCGATTCCGTTCACAACATCTGGTTCGAGTTTCACGAGGATATTCTCACGGTCATCGGGCGTCCGAGGGATACTTGAATGCAACTGCGCGTGGCGACTGGCGTGATGGATGACAATTTCGTTCGGGATGTGACAGATAGCGTTGTAGAAGACGCGCTGCGTTTCGGTGGCAAGGCGAGCGGCCTCGCCAAGATGGCGCGCGCTGGAATACCCATCCCTCCCGCCTTCGTCATAGGGGTCGATGGTTTCCGTGAATTCAAGACTAGTGGAGGAAAAATCGGGGAGCGGTTGTTGTCGCAGATCCACGATGCGATAGGCACTCTGGAGAAGCAATCTCAGCGATCGTTCGGGGACCAGGATAGGCCCTTGCTCGTATCGGTGCGCTCGGGCGCCCCTGTCAGCATGCCCGGCATGATGGATACGATCCTCAACCTCGGACTAACGTCGGCATCGGCCCTCTCCCTCGCACGCGGCCCCGGCGGGAGTGACTTTGCGCTCGACACATGGCTGCGCTTCTGGCGTATGTTCGCCGACATCGTTTTGGGGATTGACCCATCCGATCTGGCCCATTCTGTGAAGGACGCGGAATCGACCGCAAGGAACGAGATCACGGCGTCCGCTTTCCAAAATCTCGAGCGATCGATCCTCGATCATATTGAAGCGGCATGTGATGCCGCCAGCGCCGATCCGTTCTGGCAACTTGAACAAGCAGTTGAAGCTGTGTTCCGGTCCTGGGACAGCGCACGAGCGAAGGCATACCGAAAACATCACGGAATTTCCAACGACCTTGGAACAGCCGTCACTATTCAGGCTATGGTTTTCGGCAATGCGGATGACAATTCGGGATCGGGCGTGGCGTTCACCCGGAATCCGAATGATGGGAGCAAGACTCTCTACGGCGAATATCTGATCGGCCGCCAAGGCGAAGATCTCGTTTCCGGGACACACACACCGATCGATTTATCCGACCCCAGTGCGCTCGATCCTGGCCTTCGACAGGCCTTCGAAAAGCATAGTCAGACCCTCGAAGGGCTCTACGCGGATGCAGTCGATATCGAATTCACCGTTGAATCCGGGAAGCTGTATCTGTTGCAAGTGAGGCCAGCCAAACGAACGGCGGCGGCCGCCATCAAGATAGCGGAAGACCTGGTCGCGGAGGGACTTATCGACGAGCGGACTGCGCTGGCGCGAATCACTTCCGAGCAAGTCAGAAAGGTATCGCGGCCGTCTTTCGACGAAAATGAGCTTGCGATGGCGCTTGTGGTGGCGCAGGGACTTGGATCGTCGCCAGGCCACGCCTGCGGCGCCGCGATTCTCGATGCAGACCGAGCCGCTGATCGGGCTCTGGCCGGCGAGGCCGTCATTCTCCTGCGTCCGACGACCAGTCCGCAGGATATCAGAGGAATGCTCGCCGCAAATGGGGTGATTACCGCGCGAGGCGGAGCGCTCAGCCACGCCGCCGTCGTTTCTCGAGCGCTCGACAGGCCCTGCATTGTCGGCTGCGATGCAATTGCCATCGACGCAAGCCGCAAGACGTTCTCGATCGCCGGCAAGACCTACCGCGAAGGCGATAAAATCTCGATGGACGGAGGAAGCGGAAAGGTTTTTTCGGGAGCCATCAAGCTTAAGGCGGCAGGCGTTGGCATGCCTTCACTGCGGCGCATTCTGGAATGGGCAGATCGCAGGTCCGAAACCTCGGTCTGGATATCGCCAAAATCCGGCGACGAGTTTCTCGAAGCAGCGAGCGCGGCTGTGCCGGCGGGTAGCGTCGTCAGCGTCACCGACCTCATCATCGCGAAAGGCACCGTCAGCCGGTTCGTCGAATTGACGTCCGCGGCGGGACTTCCGAACGGGCCGCGAGCCATTGCGGATGAGATTCGTTCGATAGTGTGCGAAGCTTGTGCTTCCGCTTTTTCGGGACCCCCGCGTGGTTCGGTCCAGTTTCGGTTGCCGCGGGTGAGTTCGGATCGGGCCCGCCGCTTAATAGAGAACTGGCAGGAACTGCCGCCGGGCTTCTTTTTGCCTCTCGGTTCTTTGACTTATCTTCGGGCAATATTGCTCGGGATATCAGCCGCCGCAGAGAGCGCTCGATACCGAGACGCTACCGCCCTCATCGGAGGCATCGCAAGTTCCTCCGAATTCGTTGCGTTTCAGCGGGAGGCTCGACAGATGGGGCTAGGCGCAGGGGCAATGATACAGAATGCGATGGCCCTTGATGATGTCGTGCAGATAGCCGAGTCGGCCACGCCGATCTGGGTAGATATCGGAGATATCGTGCGCACGATGTACGGCTTTCCTATCGAAGTGCAGCAATCGCTGGAAGTGCTCGACCAATATGTGAAGGATGATCTTGTTCGCGCTAATCCATTTCGGCGGCTTCCAACTTATGTGACCAATTTGCTGGCGGCGGCAGCCGCCGCGGCAGAGAAAAGCGTATCTGTTGGAATTGAAGGCAGTGCGGTCCCGCCGGAACTTCTCGTCGAGCTTCATCGAATAGGATTTCGACGTTTTTCCGTTTCGATTGGGCGGCGAGATGAACTCCGCTTTTTGCTCGGGCGTTCGCAGAAGGAGTAAGGCATGGCGTTGCAAGCACTTGGATTGGTTGAGACGAAGGGATTGGTAGCCGCGATCCAGGCTGCCGATGCCATGGTGAAGGCCGCAAACGTGAAACTTGTCACCAAGCAGCAGCCAGGTGGTGGGCTCATTTCCATCATCGTTCAAGGTGACGTTGGAGCGGTAAAAGCTGCCGTCGACGCGGGAGTGGCGGCTGCAAATCAGATCGGCCAAGTCGTATCGGCGCATGTAATTCCGAGGCCGCACGATGGCATGGAAGAGATTCTGGAGCGACCGGCGGTTCGATAGTTGTGTGTGGCCGGTCTATCTCGAGTTCGCGTCGCGCTTGAGACTCTTAATCAGCGGCTCTGTCAGATTCGTGAATCTTACGTCGCCACACGAGCGTGCGTGGCCGAATGACGGCGCTTCTGGCGGTCTACCAAGACGCGAGGTCTGAAATTCGACTGCCCAACGATAAGAAGACGGTGATTCTAGAGTGGGTTTAGCAATGTAGAGGACCAGTGCTCGAACCTCCGACGCACCCCTTAGTGCGCCTCTACTAATGGCAGCCACATAGTCTCCCGCCACGCATGCGCCCAGCCGTTGCAAAGCGCCGCTGGGAATGTAAACTTGCCAGTATTTTCCGACGATCTTTAACACTCTTGCATCCGACACCGAACCGATTGCCTTTAGATAAGCTTTTCCTTTGGGGGTACCCATGCTCGATACCGCGACCACCACGCTATTGCGCGCGGTCCTAGACGAGGTCTGCGAGAACGTCGCCCGTCATGAGACCGGCGCCCGCGCCTATGTTGCCTCTAAAATTTTGGAAGCCGCTACCAGAGGCGAGACGTCGCCAGACGGTCTTCAGCACGCTGGTCGAGCAGCTTTGTCCGAGGCTCCGACCACGTGGCGGTAGTCGCGTGAGGCCGAGATGAATTTTCAGGTCACCGTCCTGAAGATTTTGGTGAGCCATCCCGGCGGTTTCGCCGTGCTGGCCGATCTCAAGCGCGATATGGCGATTTTAGCCACCAGCGGCAGCGACTGGAGCGAGCGTACCATACGCCCAGTATCGCGTGTGCCGGATCTAGGTATCTTTTCTCAAGGTCTAGTCGATCGCCTGAACGGTGGGTGGCGGATCACCGATAAAGGGCGCGCTGTATTGGCGCTCATGGAAGCACGCCCTGCCGCTGCAGACGAGGTAAACGCAGAAATTACGCGGGGCCAGTCCCGTTCGTCAGGGGGGCCCTGCAATTCCCGGTCGAGAGGAGCCGGCGCGATCGCGAACGCCGCGAGCGACGGCGCGCCGCCCGGCAGCGAGTACGGGCGAATGCTTCCTAACTGGGACGCCTCTTCAGGCGTCGGGATCTTCGCCAAATGCTAGGTCAACTTTGGATCTCTCTGAGGTGGGCCACGGCTGGGCCTCCGGGTCAAAGGCGTGATGACCGAAAGTTCGCCAGGTGAAGCTGTCGGGCCTCTCTCAAAGACGACGCAAGGAAGCCGAGGCGCTCTAGCACAAGCCTCACTTCGTCAATGCCATCGGTGCCGAAGCAAAGCTGTTCTCGCAGCGGGGGCGCGCAACGATATCGCAACGAATTGGGTGATATGACCGTGAACAAAACGGGACGGAAACAGAGGCCACGGCGAGAAAAATCAACAACTTGGAACATGTTCACTGCGTTCGGGACGCAGGGATCAGATCGCCACTTGAACCGAGTGGCGGTATCGGTGGTTGCGCTGAACCTACTAATCGATGGCCTTGTAGTCGCAGTTGATCCCGTAAAGTCAGAATAGCGCGTGTTCAGATATCAGGCAGTGCAATGACTACGATCGTGCGACGAATGCCCACTTTCGGTCGGATAAGCCCAGTGGTGCGACCAGGAAGTCATTGATTGTTCTCAACCCGGGGCTGTCTCAAAAGGCGCGCACCCGCCTGACCTGCGAGCCCAATCGGATTTCTCCCCGCCAGCTTTTTTTCCAGTGACCGGGCGGGCAGCCATAGCCGCGCCAGCCCACCTTCCTGCCGCGGCTCCATCAGGCGGTAGCCGTCGCCGTGACGTTAACCATGCCCGTGGCCCAAACTGTGCCCGCCCTTTAGTCGCCGTTGATCCCAGCGTCGGCAGCAAACGGAGATCCTGCTGGCATCGCCGCGACAGCAGGCTCGGCGTAGCAAGGGCGATACATGGCTTGTAGCTGTTTGCCGCGAAGGAAGATCATTCTGCGGGTAAGACCGCCGCGATTTGTGATCCATCGCCGTACTTGGGACGGATACCCCGAATAGAGTATCTGGGTTGCTTCAGGATTAGTGACAATTCGGCCATTGCCAGCGAAATCAAAGGCCGCGTGAAACCCGAGTGTCGCGTTCGAGGTGACACAAATCTTGTTGTGAGGGATTGCCGAGAGGAGGATGGTGCAGGCCGAAGCGCAAAGGCCATCAATCATCACCGTTTGGCCTGAAGCGCGGAGTTTGCTGTACTTATCGACGTACGTCCCGATCTGCCCACCTGGGTCGTCCGCAATCCGAACCGCTGCATTGCCTGCCCCTACGCTTGCAAGCAAAAGCGCTGCCGTGAGCAGCGCAGACAGCGATAGCGTCGGATTGGTCATACCTCTCTCCTAGCGGCAATATTTTCTGCTGCTAGCGGCAATATTTGCCCTGAGCGCTCCAGTGCGTATGTGCGCTCGGACACAGTCCATCCGGCTCAAGGCGCGCGCCATAGACGTACGTCCCGATCTGCCCGCCTGGGTCGTCCGAGCCGATGAGGGGGAACTTGGGAGCCGATTTAATCATCGTTGTCGCTGGCTGGAGTCGTGGCCGTCTGGGCAGCGGCTTTCGTTTTTATCATCGCCGTCATCATCACAGTCTGGGAGATCAGCACACCGCTGGCGCTCGCCACATATTTCGTGTTTTTGGCGTGTCGTTCCTCTATCCGGTGGTCAAGGAGCGCTGGTTCGGGAGGACGACCGAGACTGTTGTTCGGTCTGGTCGTCGTCGCAATGCTGGCGCTATATCCCGGCATCGAACATGCCTTTCATCGCAAGCACGAAAACCGGGTGTCGGCCTTCCAGCAACGATTGCAGGTCTTCGCTGAGCGTCCGAAGAGGAATGGCCTTCTTCAGTGTTCAGCCGATCACAGGTGAGGTTTCTGAGCGGGACACCGCAAGAGCGGGCCGGGATGATCGTGCCTACGCTTTGGCTTTTCTGCCGGCCCCCGTGTGCGCCGGAATCGACCACATTGGTTGAGATCGCGCTGAAGGCCAAAAAAAGATCTCCGCTCTTCCCGTAGAAGAATGGAATATTGAACTCGAAGAGAGTGACAAACGGTGCATCGCTCTGATGCGGGAGCGCTCTCTACCGTGATTTGTTTCACAGATAGAAAAACACTATCCGGGTGACAAACCCGAGTGAGGCACTGGGCTTGCTTTGAGCCAGATGTTGTTCACATGCAGCTCCAAGGAGGCAAGTAATGAATGAAATGCGTGAACTGACTGACACGGAAGTCGAGTCGGTTTGTGGCGGGATCTCCGACCTCGGCAAGTACATCACAAAGGCGGTTGGTGACGCTATCAGCGCTGCCATCGGGGATAAACCTGGTAACGGCCCTGGTGTTTATCCTCAGCCGGCGTACAGTCCGAAGTCGCAGCTTTAAGTCACGTTAAATCTCGAACGCGACAGGCGACGAGAGCCCGCTGCGAAATTGGCAGCGGGCTTTTCGGCTATGAGACAACCCAATCTCAGATCAGCACCGGTCGTAGCCGCGGCTAACCATTTGGAGAATTGGCGTCGGGTGGTAGATCTTTGATCAGCCTGCATCGTGGGTCACGCCATGCTGTGGGTTAGAGCCGAGGCGGAAGCAACACCTCCCTTCCTCTCTGCTTTTCGGTTATACAGAAATATGACAAGGTCAATTAAGGTTACATCCGCAGGCTGGTTGAGATCTGGCTAAAGGCGAAGGGGAAATGAGCCCTGTGCTTCAGATAACTCTCTGAATTGCACTTGCCCCACCGGCTGATCATCGCCGGCAGCGCTTTGGTCGCACTCGGGTTTGTCGGTCTCATCATCCAGCGCATCAGGGCTCCGACATCCGAACAAAACGAAGATCCTGAATCCACTGATAAGGAAATTGCCGAAAATCTGGATCGCTCGTCGTGCCGACGATCTCGTTCCGACTGCTCTATGGTTTGCTGATCATAGGCCATGGCCGGCGGCAGATCCTGTGGTTTGGGGTGACCGCGCACCCGACGGCCGAATGGCTCGCCAACTGAAGCCTGTGGCTGGGAGCAAATCCCTCGTTACTTAATCAGGGACCGCGATCGAGTTTATGGCGAGATCTTTGTCCGCCGGGTCCGGTCGATCGGCATTCGAGACCGCCCGACGTCTTTCCGCTCACCCTGGCAAAACGCCTACGCAGAACGGTTGATCGGTTCAATCCGGAGGGAATGCATTGATCATGTCGTAGTCTTCGGCGAACGACATCTGCGCCACGTTCTGCTATCGTACAAAGATTACTACAACGCCACGCGCAGTCATTTGTCATTGAACAAGGATGCCCCGGTTCCTCGCGGTGTTGAGCGAGTCGGGAATATCGTATGCCGACCGATCCTAGGCGGACTGCACCATCAATATGGCCGGATGTGATTTACGGTAGGCACAGCCAGCGCACGCAGCTGATCAATGCGCTCCGAGCCCACCTTGCCGAGTTCGGCCTCGTGGCGGAGACGGGACGCGAAGGCGTTTGAGCGAGTCTTTGAGATCGAACGGCGATTGCTCGGCCCAAACTCGCATCGTCCTCTTGCGGGCCTGCTCGAGGAGGACTGCGAGTGCCGATGTGCCGGTCGTCGGCAACTCAAACGCGAGAATCTCAAGCAGCGCGTGGCAATCGTCGACGGCCCTGTGGGCCTGGTGAAAGAAACCTGCGCCGTTCAGGAGGTAGGCCAGGCGAGAGCCTTCGAAGCCATGTTTCCGCCAGTCGACCTCCGTCGCCGAACAGCCCCAGGCCTTCCGTTGGAATATCGCCAGCAACGCTCCGCGAATTTGCGGTCAAAGCTCGCGTTGTGGGCAATAACGATCACGGCCTCGTCCGCGAACGATGAGACGGCTGCCTCGTCGATCCGCTGCCCAGCGACCATTTCGTTCGTGATCCCAGTGAGCGCGATCACCTCCTGCGGGATGGGCGCGGACGGTTCGTTGAACGATGAGAAGACATCCCTGAGACCTGCGATGCGCCCGTCGGGCAGGTAGTCGAACTTGACCATTCCAAGCTCGATGACCTCGTCCTTCTGCTGATCCAAGCCGGTGGTCTCCACGTCGAGCGGGATTCCTATCTTGCTGCTTCGACTGTGGGATGGAGTGAAAGTCTCCCGACGAACCAGGCGCCGAAGGACGCGGTAGTCGGCGGATTTGGCCAATGCCTCCGCCATGGCGGCCAGTGTCAGATCGTTCTCAAGCATTGGATGTTGCGGTCCTCGGGTTACGGTTTCCGCCGCATTGCGGCTGTTCAAGCCACAAATCGAGTCCGGGTCAAAGCCCGAAATCCAGTTGCGGCTCCGCATCAACCCCGACGTGGAGGGAAGACAGCGACACCCCCAGGAGGCGCACCGGCGTCGGCAGAGCATGTTATCCTCCAGCAGAGCGATCGCCAAATCTGCGAGACGGTGGCGGCTCGTGACAGTCGAAGAGGCGGACCGGCTGCGCGTGATGATCTCGAAGTCGGCGAACTTCACTTGTCGAGTGCTCGCCGAGTCACAGCGTCGCCAAACCTTGTCGATCAGCGGCTCGAGCTCCGCGACCATTGCGTCGAAGTCGGTCAGGTCGGTCGAGAACGTATTCTCCGCGCCGACCGACTCCCGAATGCGTTGGCTCGAACAGGCCGATCGTCGACGCCGCGTGAGATCCAGTAGTAGTAGGCTCCCGACTTGCCGAAGTTTGCGTTCATGAACTCCAGCGTCTGGTTGCGCATGTCGAGACCCGTGAAGATGCCCCGGGGCATTCATCTTCGCGTTGCCGGGTCTATCCCCACCTCGGGACGCATTGACAGCGGCAGTACCCGATAGCAAGCTCGTTCGGCGTCTTTGGCGTGCCTGAATCGACCGCGCCCAAGAATTCACCTGGAGTTCCAACAGTGGACAGATCAATTCTGCTCGCCGCCGTTTGCGCTTCGGCGCTTGTGTTTGCTTCGGCTGCTTCTGCCAAAACCCTGGTTTTCTGCTCGGAGGGCAGCCCGGAGAACTTCTACCCTGGCGTCAACACCACCGGCACGTCGTTCGACGGCAATGAGCCGATCTACAATCGCATCGTCGAGTTCGAGCGCGGCGGCACGCAAGTAGTGCCGGCCCTCGCGGAAAAATGGACGATCTCGCCGGACGGCACCACCTATACCTTCGAGTTGCGCAAGGGCGTGAAGTGGCATTCGACGTCCAAGTCGTTCAAGCCGACGCGCGACTTCAACGCCGACGACGTCATATTTTCGATCGAGCGGCAATGGAAGGAGGACAATCCGTATTTCAAGGTGACGAGTCCGAACCATTCCTATTTCGGTGACATGGGGATGCCGAAATTGTTGAAGTCGGTCGAGAAGGTCGACGATTACACCATCAAGGTGACGCTCAATCAGCCGGAAGCCCCATTTCTCGCCGACCTCGCGATGCCTTTCGCGGCCATCCAGTCGAAAGAATATGCGGATGCAATGCTGAAGGCCGGCACGCCCGAGAAGATCGACCAGGATCCGATCGGCACCGGACCGTTTTATCTGGTGCAGTATCAGAAGGACGCAGTGATCCGGTACAAGGCGTTCCCTGGATATTGGGGCGGAAAGGCGAAGATCGACGACCTCGTCTACGCGATCACGCCGGATGCATCCGTTCGCTGGGCCAAGCTCCAGAAGGGCGAATGCGACGTGATGCCTTATCCGAACCCGGCCGACATCGATGCGATAAAGAAAGACCCGAACATCACCATCCTGGAACAGCCGGGCCTCAACGTCGGTTATCTGGCCTTCCAGACACAAAAGAAGCCCTTCGACGACGTGCGCGTGCGCAAGGCCGTCAGCATGGCGATCGACAAGAAGGCGATCATCGACGCCGTCTATCTGTCGACCGGCATTGCGGCCAAAAATCCCATTCCGCCCTCGATGTGGTCGTATAACGACGACGTCAAGGATGATCCCTATGATCCGGCGGCGGCCAAGAAGCTTCTTGCCGACGCAGGATTTCCCAATGGTTTCGAAACTGATCTATGGGCCATGCCGGTGCAGCGCCCCTACAATCCGAACGCCAGGCGCATAGCCGAGCTGATGCAGGCCGACCTCGCCAAGATCGGCGTCAAGGCCGAAATCAAGTCATTTGAATGGGGCGAGTACCGCAAGCGGATGCAGGCCGGCGAGCACCAGATGGGTATGCTGGGCTGGACCGGCGACAACGGCGATCCTGACAACTTCCTGCACACATTGCTGGGCTGCGACTCGGCGCAATCGGCATCTGGTTCGAATATCGCCAAGTTCTGCTACAAGCCGTTCGACGATCTGGTCGTCAAGGCCAAGACCGTCAGCGATCAGGCCGAGCGGGCCAAGTTGTATGCGCAGGCCCAGGTGATCTTCAAGGAACAGGCTCCGTGGTTCACCATCGCGCACGCAGTGCAGTTGAAGCCCGTCAGTAAGAGGGTTATCGACTTCAAACTGTCGCCGTTCGGACGCCACAACTTCTATGGCGTCGACGTCAAGGAGTAGAAGACGAGAGCAGGGGAGTGGCCTTCGCCGCTCCGCCGCATTTCTTGCCCTTCTCCTTCCTTCGAGATGACTGAGGACGGCATGCTCCGGTTCGCTCTTACCCGGCTGAGTCTCGTGGTTCCGACCTTCATCGGGATCACGTTGCTTGTGTTCGTGCTGATCCGCTTGATACCCGGCGACCCCATCGAGACCATGGCGGGCGAACACGGCATCGATCCGGCCCGGCTCGCGCAATTGCGCGCTGATTACGGCTTCGATCAGCCCGTGCTGGTCCAGTACGGCCTCTATCTGTCACGGATGGCGCATGGCGACCTCGGCCGCTCGATCGTCACCCATGAGCCGGTGATCTCTGAATTTCGGATGCTGTTCCCGGCGACGATCGAGTTGTCTGTTTGCGCGATCCTGTTTGCATTGTGCCTCGGATTGCCGGCCGGCATCATCGCCGCGGTTCGCCGCAACTCCATCTTCGATCATGGCGTGATGGGGATATCGCTCACCGGGTATTCGATGCCGATTTTCTGGTGGGGATTGCTGTTGATCCTGCTTTTTTCGGTGCAGCTCGGATGGACTCCCGTGTCGGGCCGGATCGCAGTGCAGTACTTCATCGAACCAGTGACCGGATTCCTGCTGATCGATACGCTGCTGGACGGCGATTTCGGTGCGTTTCGTTCGGCCTTGTCACATCTCGTGCTGCCAACGATCGTTCTCGGCACCGTGCCGCTCGCCGTGATCGCCCGCATGACGCGGTCCGCCATGCTGGAGGTCCTGGGCGAAGATTACATCCGCACCGCCCGCGCCAAGGGGCTGCCGCGTTTCCGGGTGATCGCGATCCATGCGCTGCGCAATGCGCTGATTCCGGTCGTGACGGTGATCGGGCTGCAGGTCGGTGTCCTGTTTACGGGCGCGATCCTCACGGAGACCATCTTCTCATGGCCCGGCGTGGGCAAATGGCTGATCGAGGGTATCAACCGCCGCGACTATCCGGTGTTGCAGGGCGGCACGCTGTTGATCGGCGCGATCGTCATGATCGTCAATCTTCTGGTCGATGTCACCTACGGGCTGATCAATCCCCGCATCCGGTACACGAGATGACCGCCGGCGCCTTCGAAAATCCCGACGTCGCAGCCGGTGCTCCGCCGCATCCGCTGTTGGAATTCTGGTTCGATTTCAAGGCAAATTTCGGCGCCGTGACGGGTCTCGCCGTGATCGTGGTTCTGATCCTCCTTGCGCTGTTCGCCGATTTCGTTGCACCGCATTCTCCGATCGTCACCAACAATGCGGCCTTTCTGAAACCTCCGTTCTGGCAGCAGGGTGGATCGATCGCCTATCCGCTCGGCACCGACGCGATCGGCCGCGATATCCTTTCCCGTCTTATTCACGGAGCAAGGCTTTCGCTTCTGATCGGAATCGCGGTGGTCACGCTCTCGGTGGTTGCCGGGACGATCCTTGGGCTGGTGGCGGGTTTTTTTCGCGGCGTCATCGAGATCGCGATCATGCGGCTGATGGACATCACGTTGACGCTGCCAAGCCTCTTGCTCGCGATCGTGATCGTTGCGATCCTTGGGCCCGGCCTGATGAATGCCATGCTGGCGGTCGCGATCGTGCTCCTGCCGCACTATGTGCGGATCGCGCGTGCCGCCGTGATCAGCGAAGTCTCGAAGGATTACATCACCGCGGCCAAAGTCGCGGGTGCCGGCCGGCTCCGCTTGATGTTCAAGGAGATTTTGCCGAACTGCACCGCGCCGCTGATTGTCCAGGCGACGCTCGGCATTTCGACGGCGATCCTGGACGCGGCCGCGCTCGGCTTTCTCGGTCTCGGTGCGCAGCCGCCCTTGCCCGAATGGGGGACCATGCTGGCGGATGCGCGCGAATTTGTGTTGCGGGCCTGGTGGGTCGTCACGCTTCCAGGCTCGGCGATCCTCGTAACTGTGCTGGCCTTCAACCTTCTCGGCGACGGACTGCGTGATGCGCTCGATCCCAAGCTCAAGCGATAGCGCATGATGACAGTTGAAAGGCGATCTGATGCCGCTCCTCGAGATTGAAAATCTATCGGTCTCGTTTCCATCGCAAAGCGGGATGGTGCGCGCTGTGGATGGCATCGATATCAAGCTCGAAAGAGGCGAGGTGCTGGGGATCGTCGGAGAATCCGGATCCGGCAAGAGTGTCACCATGTTGGCCCTGATGGGACTTGTGCCATACCCGGGGCGCGTCGAGGCTGCCAAGCTGCGGTTCGAGGGGCGGGACCTGTTGACTTTGAGCGATCGCGAGCGGCGCGCGCTCACCGGCAAGGACGTCGCGATGATCTTCCAGGAGCCGACGACGTCGCTCAATCCGTCCTTTACGATCGGCTATCAGTTGGCCGAGACATTGCACATCCACGAAGGGATGGATCGCAAGGCCGCGCGGCGGCGCGTGGTCGAACTTCTCGAGCAAGTCGGCATTCCGTCTCCCGAGAAGCGGCTGTCGGCCTATCCGCACCAACTCTCGGGTGGCATGAACCAGCGCGTCATGATCGCGATGGCGATCGCCTGCAATCCGAAGCTCCTGATCGCTGACGAGCCGACGACAGCGCTCGATGTCACCATCCAGGCGCAGATCCTCGATCTTCTGCTGTCCCTGCAACGCGATCGCGGCATGGCGCTGATCCTCATCACGCACAACATGGGCGTGGTCTCGGACACGACCGAGCGCGTCGCCGTGATGTATGCGGGTCAGATCATGGAACAGCGCCCGACCACAAACCTGTTCGCCTCGCCGCAGCATCCTTATACGGCGGCTTTGCTGGCGGCGCGCCCGGAGGCGAGCGACGGCGGACGGCTCGCTACCATTCCGGGCGTTGTGCCCGGGGTTTACGATCGGCCGCGGGGGTGCCTGTTCAATCCGCGTTGCACCTATGCAACGCCGCTGGCCGACAAGGCGCGTCCCGACCTGCGCCCCTGGATGGACGGCCTGATCCGTTGTCACTATCCGCTCGGCGATCCGACACGGGATGAGCGCATCGCGGCCGATCGGGCCGAAGCCGGAGGGGCATCGATCCTCAAGCGCGAGACCGTGTCATGACGGCGCTTGTCACCGCCACCGATCTCAAGCGCAGCTACGAGATGAAGCGGGGCTGGTTCCGCCCCCGCGCGCATCTGCAGGCCGTGGGCGGGGTATCGTTCGCGCTCGAGGCCGGCAAGACGTTGGCGATCGTCGGCGAGTCCGGTTGCGGCAAGTCGACGCTCGCAAGGCTCGTGACGCTCATCGAGAAACCGAGCGCCGGCACACTGATGCTCGATGGGGTGGATGCGATCGATCCCTCGGCCAGCGCCGCAAAGACGTTGCGCCGGGCCGTGCAGATCGTGTTTCAAAACCCCTATGGGTCGCTCAACCCGCGTAGGCGCGTCGGCGCGATACTGGAAGAGCCGCTGATCATCAACACCAGGCTCTCGAAGCAGGAGCGGCGGGCGCAGGCGCTCGACATGATGGCGAGGGTAGGGCTGCGGCCGGAGCAATATGGCCGCTATCCGCACATGTTCTCGGGCGGCCAGCGCCAGCGCATCGCGATCGCGCGCGCCTTGATGTTGCGGCCGAAGTTGCTAGTTGCCGACGAGCCGGTCTCCGCGCTCGACATGTCAGTGCAGGCGCAGGTCATTAACCTCCTGGTCGATCTCCAGCGCGAACTGGGGCTGGCTTACCTTTTCATCTCGCACGATCTCGGCGTGGTGCGTCACATCGCGGATGACGTGATGATCATGTATCTGGGAATCGCAGTCGAGCACGGACCGAAAGAGCGCATCTTTGCGCGGCCGCTGCACCCCTATGCTCAGGCCTTGCTCGACGCGACGCCAGGCCTTGGCCGCAAACGCCAGCGTGTCGTGCCGAAGGGCGAGGTGCCTTCGCCGCTCGATCCACCAAAGGGCTGCGTCTTCTCGACCCGCTGTCCCCATGCGACCGACCTCTGCCGCTCGCAGCGTCCACCCTTGCGCCCGCTCGACGGCCGCCTCGTCGCCTGCCATTACGCCGAGCGCTTCCTGGAAGCTCACGCGGCTTAACGATTGGTCCGCAAAGGCATCTCACCAAACCGTGGTCGGTATTAGGTTCGTCGGGTGAAATACTTAGACGCATAGGTGCTCCCGACCCTGACTTATTCTTAGGGAAGAGAAGCGTGTGAGAACCATCTTTTGGTAACGCGATTTGGCTCTCTTCTCATTTCCGTTTCTGCCAACGCGGCATAGCGCGCAAGTTTTTCAACACGCGTGGAGCGAGAGGGCCGAACTCACCGCGTAGCGGAGATGAGAAGGATCTGTATCGCGGTCCGGTTCGAGTTGCGAGTTGGCGGGGAGGGCAGCCGATGCGGACCAAGCTTGAGCAGCCTCGATCTTCTCGACCTCAGTTGCAACCACGATCCTCCAAGCCATGCTGGAATGGGCGGTCGCTCTCGGGGACCGCGCGGTGAGCCGAAACATACAGGAGTTGCTGGCTTAGATTACGCCTCCCACGGGCTTGCCTGCCCGCGGGCCAGGCTCTCGCCCGCATCGCGGTCTCGGCCTTCGGCTTCGACCCCTGGCGCAAGGATTGCACCTTCCAGGGCGGGTACTCACAAGGGAGCAGACGTCGGTTGTTGGTGGCTAAGCAGAAATCTTCCGTTCATCAGAGCATTTCCGCTCGTGCCCGCAAAAGCGGCGGTCCGGGAACTCTCGCGGGTGGTGCTACTGCGCCAGCAATCTGAATACGACAATCAGTGCCACCAGGCTCGCGAGAACCAGCAGCGTCAGGAAGGACTTTCGGGTCATCGGCCTCGTCGAGTGATGCGCAGCCGATAGGCCAGGCCGAGGTTTAGTCGGTCTCTGGGACCCCACGACTTTGCCCTCTGTCGTTTGCGTCCGAGCCTTTGGTTCGGGCGCCGTACCTACGCCTCCCATTGCGCTGTAATATGCGCTGTAGACCTCGCGAACAGCCAGCGCCGTGGACTCGGCCTCGCTCATCGTCCCGAGTCGGGTTCGATAGCTAGTCAGAAAGCTCTGGGCGTTTGACGGCAGGTCATCGAAACCACCGAGCTTGGCCATCATGAGCCAAGTGGCAAAATCCGCCTCAGCCTTCGTTCGGGCTTTCCTGGCGATACTGGCGTTGGAGCTAGAGGACATGGTGGTCCGGTTGGTTCGCCCGCCTAAGTTCGCCGGCGTTCATGGCTATCGTTGGACGGTTCGATTAGCTATCTCGGCTGACGTCAGGCGTCGCGCTCGGCGCCTGTCCTGGCGCGCGAGGATTTGCCCTTGCAAGGCCTCAAGCCGGCGCTGGACCAAATAAAAGGGCCTGCCGGCCGGCCGATCTGCTCCTTTGTGGAAGTTGTGTATCTTGAGCGGCCCAAAAAAAGAGCTCGCTCCCAAACCCGACATCGAACGGCTCGTGGCCCTGTAGCAAGGATGAGGCCGAACTGGGATGTCCGCTTTTGATGCCGCTATCGGGGGCAAACCAGACGCAGCGTGGACATAATCAAGACGACGCAGATGCTTCTTAGCCAGCGCGGAAGTAAGGCGTTCAACGAGGATTTATGAGTCGCTGAATCAGATTTCGCAGTCGGCTGAATTCAAAGCCTTACGCAAGCCACCAAACGCGTTGAGTCGACAGGGCTCGGTATCGCTGGCGGCCTTTGAACGCTGGAAAATGGCAGTTCGCGTGACAACGGTTGCCTTTGGCTTCGACTTGGGTCGTGCAGCGGTTGTGACCTTCTTCGATTTGGGATTGTGTCGCCGACGGGCGATCGGCCTCGGAGGCTCCGAGGAACCGATACGGAGGTCTTCCGGCGGAGCGATGCGTTCATCGACCAAAGCAGCCTGTGCTGGCCTCTCGCTGCTCACAGCGGCAACTTCAAGCCGATCAGCTTTTGCCAACGCACTATGGGAATCGGAAATGTCTATGGCTGGCTTGGCAATGGGCTGGACGACCGCTACTGCGCTACGCGGTGGAGTTCTGAGCTCCATTGCTGACAGTACTCCTACACCCAGCAGGATAAGGAGGCCCAACGACGCCATTCTCAGCATGATGCGCCTCTAACCTAAGTTAGTGCCGGTGAAAAATCTCCGTACCAATGAGGCAACTTGTCGGCGGCTGCCGACCCGCGTACGGACCATTTGCCGACAGGGTTAACGTCGGCGATGCTCCCAACGCGTACGGAGACAGCCGCTGCCATGTCGGTTTCCGGAAGTAGACGAGACGTGGTTCAGGTTATGGCAGAAGGTCTGTAGTGGCCCGAAGCCGTCATGGCTGTTTTTTCCGTCCCGGTAGCGAGGCCGGAACCTCGTCGATATGGTTTGATAACGGGAGGGATAGGTAGGTGCGGACTCGGCCTATCAGGGACATCCGATCGCGCGACGGACGGGCAGTGATCGTCGTTTGCGCCGTCTTTGATCTAGATCAAGACTTGCGTTCGTTCGCGGCAAAGACTGAGCGATGACCCTCAGAGATCCGTCCGCTTCACGAGCATCAAGATACTCGCGCCCCTACCAGATCGCAAAACCGGAATGCTGAAATTCACAAGCCGATCCGTCGTCCTCGCCGCGGCAATCATCGCCGTACTGATTACAAACACCCCGCCCGGGAACGCTCAGACGTTGAAGGCCATCCAAGAGCGCGGCACGCTCAATTGCGGCGTCGGGCAGGGATTGCTTGGCTTTTCGAGCCAAGACGACCAGAACAATTGGACTGGCCTAGATGTCGATATCTGCCGGGCAATCGCAGCTTCAGTCATTGGCGACCCGGCCAAGGTAACGTTCACGCCACTCGACGCTGCGACCCGCTTCCCTGCGCTGCAGTCTGGCAAGATCGACGTGCTGTCGCGCAATTCGACCTGGACGATGTCGCGCGAAACGTCGCTCGGCCTGATGTTCGCTGGCGTCGCCTACTACGACGGACAGGGCTTTCTGGTGCGTCGGGAGAGCGGTGTCGATACGGCCCTTCAGCTTAGCGGTAAGACGGTTTGCACGCAGACCGGCACAACGAGCGAACTCAACCTCGTGGACTATTTCCGTGCCAACGATATGTCGCTCAAAACCCTAGCTGTTGGTACTGCGGAAGAAAGTCGGAAAGCTTACGAAGACCGCAAATGCGACGTGCTGACCAGCGACGTTTCGCAGCTTTATGCCGAGCGGCTCAAGCTCGCGAAACCCAACAGCCACGTTATCCTACCGGAAGTAATTTCGAAGGAGCCGCTGGGACCGGCCGTGCGGCAGGGTGACGACCAGTGGTTCAACTTGGTCAAGTGGACGCTTTATGCGTTGATCAACGCCGAGGAACTCGGCGTCAAGTCGGCAAATATCGACGACGCGTTGAAATCTTCTGATCCTAACGTCCGACGCCTAGTCGGAATTGAGGGTGAATTTGGCCAGCAACTAGGCCTTTCGAACGACTGGGCCGTACGCGCCCTTCGCGCGACAGGCAACTACGGAGAAATTTATGAGAGAAACGTTGGGACTCAGTCCCCGCTCAGCATCCCGCGCGGGCTGAATGCACTTTGGACGAAGGGCGGAATCCAGTACGCGCCTCCGGTTAGATAGTTTCAGAGGCTGCCCCATGGACGTGGATTATTACTCGTTGCTGACCAAGGCGGTGGAAGGCAAGGATGCTTCGGCGCGCGACGAGATCTACAGGGATGCCTACGGCCTCATTAGGAAGTCGCGGCTGAGGCGCGAGGCTGCTGCATCGCACGCGGCTGCACTTGAGGACGCCATCCGGCGGATTGAGGACCAGTTCGTCGCCGACGGAGCGAGATCTGCGGCTGAAATCAACGAGGTGTTATCGACGAACAGAAGCTGGAAGCCGATAGCCTACGGCACCGCCGCTCTCGTCGCCGTCATCGCAGCGGCGGCCTCGTTGTATGGATATGTCCCAAGCAAGGTCCCTGGCGTGGCCAGAACCGGAGTGACGGCATCATCGAAGGCGGTGCGCGTGGGCGATGACGTCGTCGTGGCCGACCTGAAGCCCGGCGTCGATGGCGGCTCGACGGGCGAAGGTCTTCCGTTTGCTCTTCAGCGGCAAGTGGTTTTCTATCGAACTACTGTCGTTCCAGGTTCGATCGTGATCGACCGCGAAAACCGCTTCCTTTATCTGATCGATTCGAACAACTCGGCGCGCCGCTACGGCATCGGAGTCGCGCAGGAATGTCTCAGGGGAGGCAGCTTCTTCCATATCATCAACAAGATGGAATGGCCTGACTGGAAGACTTCAGGCGCGAGCACAGACGCGCCTCTTGCGTCGGCCGGCCAACCCGGCAGTCCGCTGGGGGCACGTGCCCTGTTGCTCGACAAACCCGGCGTGCTCATCCACGGCACGAATTCGCCGAAAACCATTGGCCATCTCGTCGCTTCCGGATGCATCCGGCTGGTTAACGAAGATGTCGAGGACCTATACAGACGCGTTTCTCTGGAGACGCGAGTAGTGTTTGTCAGCTAGACTTGAGAATTTCGGAAGCTGCGCGAATTCTTTCCCGCGAGGCTTTCATCCTTTTGATCGCTGGCACATTGGTTGGCACAGGAACAGGCCTGGCAAAGCCATGGTCTGCTTTCAGGGTCTGAGCAGACCAAGTAGAGGACCAATCCGGAGTGCAGCTGGTGACCCTGGCTGTGTGAAAACGCTACGGCCGAGATGGCGCTCACGGTTCTGGCCTATAATCTGACACGGGTCATGAACATCGTCGGAACCAAGCCACTGATTGCTGCGATCGCGCTCTGAGACAGGCGCGCTTTCCTGGCTTTCTGGGCGGACACCCTTTGAAGCCGTTTTTACACGGCCAAGGCCAACAGGCGACATCAAGAAATGGTTGATGTTAAAGCAAAGCGGACATGTCTTCGCGAGAGCCATTGGACGCGCTGAGATGCGCTGCGCACCGATCCGAACATCAGTCGATCAACGCGCGCAACCTTGTTACCTGGGCTGGAGCTTGGAATGAAGCGGCGGTCGAGTTCTTGTACCGGACGGACGTTCACGGGATAGCGCTTTCAAAAGCGCCAATCGAAGATCACTGGGGGAAAGTGCGGCTCACCTTATCAGCGCGGACCTGCGCGGAATGCCCGCCCAGACCCTGGGTATCCCCAATACGAGCGAGCGCCAGCTCCTCGGGGTAAGTGAAATTCCTTGTGATCTCGCGATCGAGCAGGCTGAGTTCTTGAACCAATGCAGCATGACGATGATCCGGAAGCGTCGGGATTAGATTTTCGATCATCGCTCGCAGCCGTCTCACAATCTGCAGATTATTCGAACCGCACGCGCGGATTTCACTGAATGCCAGATGTATGAAATCCTCCCAGTGTGGGGTACGGAAAATCACGCGCAGCTTTCCGGACTTGTTCAGGATCTGGTCGGTGTGCGCATTCCAGGGATGGTGATCAGGTGTTCCAGACGATGGTGATCACGGATTCCAGTGATCGTGATCAGGTTCGGA